>NZ_JOGH01000110.1:0-22733 GCF_000721345.1 Kitasatospora sp. NRRL B-11411
CACCCCCACCGCCCCCACCGCCACCCCCGCCGAGCCCCGCGCCCCCGGGGCGGCGTGAGCGCAAGAAGGCCGCCACCCGTCAGGCCATCGCCGACGCCGCGCTGCGCCTGTTCCTGGAACGCGGCTACGACGACGTCGGCATCCGCGAGATCGCGGACGCCGCGGACGTCTCCACCACCACGCTGTTCAAGCACTTCCCGGTCAAGGAGGCGCTGGTCTTCGACGAGGAGGCCGACCTGGAGGCCGACCTGCTCGCCGCCGTGCGCGAGCGTCCCCCCGGCCGGTCCATCCCGGCCGCCCTGTGCGACCACGCCCTGCGCCACCGCCGGGCCGCCGGCGACGGCGATCCCCGTTTCGCGGCCTTCACCGCCCTGGTGGACTCCGCCCCGGCCCTGCGCGACTACCAGCAGGCCATGTGGCTGCGCCACACCGCCGCGCTCGCCGCGGTGATCGCCGAACAGAGCGGCCGTCCCGCCGACGACCCCGCCTGCACCGCCCTGGCCCACTTCGCCCTTGAGGCACCCCGGGCTGCCCGGGCCGCCCCGGCCCACGAGGACGTCCGCGGGGCCGTGATCCGCGCCTTCGACCTCCTCGACCGGGGCTGGAGCGGCCTCGGCTGAGGTACCCGTGCGAACACGGGGCGTGGGAGTGTGGCGCGAGGGCCGTGCCGGTGGGCACGGCCCTCGCGCCGGGTGTGGGCTCCCCGTTCCCGCCCTCGTCGCCCGGATCTGCACGTGGTGGTGAACTGTGCACGGTGCACGGTCACTTGTGCGCGGTGCTGAGCTGCACTGTTGACGGGGAATCGAACCCCTGCGTTGCTCTTCACGCGCCAAGGGCCGGATGAACCGCCGGCCGCGGTGTGTGCACGCCTCCGCTGCGACTACCTGCTCCCACACCCGGTTCGCGGGGGATCAGCCGTCGGCCGTCCCGTCCTCGATCAGGTCGATCTCCCAGTTGGTGCGCTGGATCAGGGTGTCCACCTCGCGGATCTCCTTGGCCAACAGGTCGGCGCGGGAGCGGAGTTCGGCGACCGGCAGGGCGGGCAGCATCCGGAGCTCGGAGCGCAGTTGCCGCACCGAGCCGCGCTGGTCCTGTCCGGCGGCGGCGTCGGCGGCGGCGCTGGTCACCGCGTGGCGCAGCCGCAGGACGTCCCGGCGGGCGAGCGCGTCGGTGAGGGTGCCGCCGCCTTCGACGCGGGTGGCGGAGTTGGTGCGGTTGATCCGGCGGATCAGCTCCTCCAGTTCGTCCAGCACCTCGCCGGTCCGGGCCAGCACCTCCGCCGCGTTCTCGGCGGGTTCCTCGCCCTCCTGGTAGCGGGCGCTGCCGACGACGCGCGCCCGCAACTGCTCGACCTGCCGCATCGCGGCCGTGCGCTGCGCGAGCGCCTCCGCCAGTTTCACCGCGTCCTCGCCATCGTCGCCGCCTGCCCACCTGCCGGTCCGTCCGGAGACCTTCCGGCGCGGGCGCGGCCGGTGTGCGCACCGCCGCCCGACGGCATGCTACCGGGGGCCGCGCCGGGAACCGGACCCTGCCCCCGACCCAGGCCCAGGCCCGGGTCAGGTCAAGCCGAGGCCGAGGCCGTCCAGGACGGTGCGGGCGCCGTCGGTGAAGGCGTGGGCGGGGTCGGTGGCGGCGCGGGCGGCCAGGGCGGCGGAGAGCAGCGGGAAGGTCTCGGGGACGAGCGGGCCGGCAGGGGCGGTTCCGGTCGCGGTGGCGGTCGCGGTGGCGGCAGCGGCCTGGTGCTCGAGTTCGAGTTCGCCGATCACGTAGGAGACCAGGGCGTGCAGGGCCGCGGCGCGCTGCGGTGCGTCGAGTCCGGCGTCGGCCAGGGCTTCCAGGAGTTGTTCGCGCCAGCGCAGCGCGGGCAGGCAGTTGCTGTGGTGCCGGACGGCGAGCGGGAGGATGCCGGGGTGGGCGCCGACGGCTTCGCGCATGAGGTCCAGCAGGGTGAGCAGCCGGGCCCGCGGGGAGGGCGCCGCGGGTGCGCGGGTGGCGCGGTCGAGGACGGGGCCGAGGGCGAGGTCGACGACCAGGCACTCGAGTTCCTCGCGGTCCTCGACGTAGCGGTAGAGGGCCATGGTGCGGCGGTCGAGTTCGGCGGCGACGGTGCGCATGGAGAGGGCGGGCAGGCCGTCGCGGTCGATCACGGCGAGGGCCGCGGCGGCGATCTGGCGGGTGGTCAGGGAGCGTGGGCGGGGCACGGGTTGACAGCGTACGGCATACGCCTACAGTTTTGGCGTACGGTCTACACCTACGAGGAGCCCCCGAGGAGCCCGCGTGTCCCGACTCCGGACCGGCACCACCGCACCTGCCCTCCCCGCCACCGACGCCGCCGGCGCACCGCTGCCGCCGGTGCCCCCGGACGGCCTGACGCACCTGCAGTTCCGCCGCTTCGCGGGCTGCCCGATCTGCAACCTGCACCTGCGCGGCTTCGCCGTCCGCCACCCCGAGCTGCGCGCGGCGGGGGTCCGGGAGGTGGTCGCGTTCCACTCCCCCGCCGACGAACTGCGCCCGTACGTCGACGGGTTGCCGTTCCCGCTGCTGGCCGACCCGGAGCGGCGGCTGTACCGCGCGTACGGGGTGGAGCGCGGGGCGCGGGCGCTGCTCGACCCCCGGGTGTGGCCGTCGATCGTGCTGGGGGTGCTCAGCGGCGTGCCGCAGGTGCTGCGCGGCCGGGAGCGGCTGCCGTCGGCCCGTCCGTCGGGCGGCCGGCTGGGCCTGCCGGCCGATTTCCTGATCGCTGCGGACGGGCGGCTGCTCGCCGCCCACTACGGCACCCACGCGGCCGACCACTGGCCGGTGGACCGGGTCCTCGCCCTGGCCGCCGAACACCGCCCGGCCCCGGACCCGACCCCGGACCCGGACCCGACCTCGGCCCCCGCACCCGCCCCCGCAGCAGCCCCGACCCCCGCAGCGGCTCCGGGCCCGGCCGCCCTGCCCGACTGATCTCCCGGTTCGGTCCCCGTCAGCCCGCGTGGGGCGCGACGGCTGCCCGGACCAGGGCGGCCACGTGGGCGGCGGCCTCCGCCACCGGTACCTGGACGGTCTCGCCGGTGGCCCGGGTGGTGACCTCGACGACGCCGTCCTTCAGGCCGCGCGGGCCGACGGTGATCCGGTAGGGGATGCCGACCAGTTCGATGTCGGCGAACTTGACGCCGGGCCGCTCGTCCCGGTCGTCCAGCACCACGTCGATGCGCTCGGCGCGCAGCCGGCCGTACAGGTCGTCGACCACGGCGGCGGTCTGCTCGTCGGCCTTGCCGATCGGGACGACGGCGACCTCGAAGGGGGCGACGGCGACGGGCCAGGCGATGCCCTTCTCGTCGTGGTGGGTCTCGACGATGGCGGCGATGGCCCGTTCGATGCCGATGCCGTAGCTGCCCATGATCGGCTTGACGGCCGCGCCGTCCTGGCCGAGCACGGTGACGTCCAGCGCCTCGGTGTACTTGCGGCCGAGCTTGAAGATGTGGCCGACCTCGACCGTCTGGACCACCTCCAGGGCTTCGCCGCACTGCACGCAGGGCTCGCCGGCCCGGACTTCGCGCAGGTCCGCCCAGCGGGTGACGGCGATGTCCCGGGCGACGTCGACGCCGCGCAGGTGGACGCCGTCCTGGTTGGCGCCGGTGGTCATGCCGGTACGGCCGGCCAGGGCGTGGTCGGCCAGCACGGTGAGGCCGGTGCCGCCGGTACCGCCGGTGCCGCCGGTACCGCCGGTACCGCCGGTACCGCCGGTGCCGTCAGCGCTGCCGGTGACGCCGGTGACGCCGGTGACGCCGACCGCGCCGAGGCTGCCGGGCAGGGCGCCGAGCAGGCCCTTGATCTCGTCGGCGTCGGCGGGGCGGACCGTGCGGGCCCCGGTGGCGTCGAGGAGCTTCTGCTCGACCAGGCTGTGGTCGCCGCGCACCAGGGCGAGCAGCGGGCGGCCGTCGGCGACCAGCACCAGGGTCTTGATCTGCTGTTCGGCGGGGACGCCGTGCAGCCGGGCCAGTTCCTCGATGGTGCGGGCCTCGGGGGTGTCGAAGCGCTCGGGGGCGGCGAGCGCCTCGCCGTCCGCCGCGGCGGGCAGCGCGGAGTCGGCCTTCTCGACGTTGGCCGCGTAGCGGCAGGCGGGGCAGTGCACGACCAGGTCCTCGCCGGCCGGGGTGGGCGACATGAACTCGACCGACGCCGAGCCGCCCATGCTGCCGCTGGACGCCTGGACGGGGATGGCGGGGATGCCGACGCGGGCGAAGATCCGGGTGTAGGCGGCGTGGTGCAGGTCGAAGGAGCGGTCCAGGCCGGCCTGGTCGAGGTCGAAGCTGTAGGAGTCCTTCATGGTGAACTCGCGCACCCGCAGCAGGCCGCTCTTGGGGCGCGGCTCGTCCCGGAACTTGGTCTGGAACTGGTACCACATCTGCGGGAGTTGGCGGTACGAGGAGAGTTCCTGGGCGAGGGTGGTGAAGATCTCCTCGTGCGTCATGCCGAGGGCCAGGTCCGCGCCCTTGCGGTCCTTGAGCCGGAACATCTCCTCGCCCATGCCCTCCCAGCGGCCGGTGCGCTGCCAGATCTCGGCGGGGTGCACGGCGGGCAGGATCCACTCCTGCGAGCCGATCCGCGCCATCTCCTCGCGCACCACGTCGACGATCTTGCCGCGCACCCGCACCGCCATCGGCAGCAGCGAGTAGTGCCCGGCCATCAGCTGCCGCACGAACCCGGCCCGCACCAGCAGCCGGTGGCTCGCCGCGTCGGCGTCCGCCGGGTCCTCGCGCAGCGTGGGGACGTACAACTGTGACCAGCGCATGGGAGTGTCTTCCTGCTCGGGAACCGGGGTCGAATCGTATGCCAGGACGCCCCGGTCCCCGTTCAGCCGAGCGAGGCGGTGAACTCCTTGGCGCGGCGGGTGATGTCGGCCCAGTCGCCGTCCGCGACGGCCCGGGGCGGGACGACGTCGGTGCCGGCGCAGACGGCGAGGGCGCCGTGGTCGAGGAAGGCCCTGGCGTTGCCGGCGTTGACGCCGCCGGAGGCGACCAGCGGGACGTCGGGGTAGGGGCCGCGCAGGTCCTTGAAGTAGCCGGGGCCGAACGCCTTGGCGGGGAAGATCTTGACGGCGGCGGTGCCGAGGTCGACGGCGTCGGCGACCTCGCTGGGGGTGAGCGCGCCCATCACGACCGGGACTCCGGCTTCGCGGGCGACGTCGGCGACGGCGGGGCGCAGGCCGGGGGTGACCAGGAAGCCGGCGCCGGCGGCGATCCCGGCCCGGGCCTGGTCGGCGGTGAGGACGGTGCCGACGCCGATCCGGCAGCCGGCCCCGGCGGCGCGGGCCAGGTGGCGGGTGACGTCGGGGGTGGTGAAGGTGAGTTCGGTCCAGGCGATGCCGCCTTCGGCGAGCGCCTCGCAGAGCGCGACCGCGTCGGGTATCACGGGGGCGCGCACCACGGCGATCACCGGTTGCCGCGCCAACGCCGCCCGCAGTTCGGCCGTTTCGGTTCCCATCCTGGCAACTCCTCTTCACACGTGAATCATTCGAATTGGCAATGCGGAACCAGCGGCGTCCGCAAGGAAATTGACGGCCCGTCAGCCGATCGCGCGGACCTTCCGGTCGGCGCCGCGCCGCAGGGCGCGGCCGGCCAGGTCGCCGGTGGGCTTGCCGTCGGTGAGCGCGGGGACGCCGTTGACCAGGACGTGCCGGATGCCTTCGGCGGGCTGCCGGGGGTGGTCGAAGGTGGCGGTGTCGCGGACGGTGTCGGGGTCGAACAGGACCAGGTCGGCGTGGTGGCCGGGGCGGACCAGGCCGCGCCGGTCGAGGCCGAGGCGGCGGGCGGGGCGGCCGGTCATCCGGGCGACGGCCTGTTCGAGCGTGAGGACGCCCAACTCGCGGCTGTAGCGGGCCAGGTAGCGGGGGAAGGTGCCCCAGGCGCGGGGGTGCGGGCGGGCGCCGACCAGCAGTCCGTCGCTGCCGACGGTGTGCGCGGGGTGGCGCATGATGGCGCGGACGTTCTCCTCGTGGCCGACGTGCTGGAGGATGGTGGTGCCGAGCTGGTCGGCGCGCAGCAGGCCGAGGAAGACCTCGGTGCCGGTGCGGCCCTGGGCGGCGGCGAGTTCGGAGATCCGCTTGCCGACGACGGCGGACAGCGCGCCGTGCCGGACGCCGGAGACCTGGATGGTGTCCCAGTCGGTGACGACGCCGTGGCAGCCGTCGCTGCCGTGTTCCTCGACGTCGGCGCGGATGCGCTCGCGGGCGGCGGGGTCGGCGAGCCGGGCGAGGGTGGCTTCGGGGCCGCCCTCGGTGGACCAACTGGGCAGCAGGGCGGCCAGGGTGGTGGAGCCGGGCAGGTAGGGGTAGCTGTCGAGGGTGAGGTCGACGCCGTCGGCGAGGGCGGCGTCGACCAGGTCGAGGAACTGTCCGGCGCGGCCCTCGTTGACGCCGAAGTTCATGGTGGCGTGGGTGAGGTGCAGCGGGCAGCCGGAGCGCCGGGAGATCTCCACCATCTCCGCGTAGCCCTCCAACGCGCCCGCGCCGTAGGAGCGTTGGTGGGGGGCGTGGAAGCCGCCGCGGGCGGCGACGGTGGTGCACAGGGCGACGAGTTCGGCGGTGTCGGCGTACATGCCGGGGGTGTAGGTGAGCCCGGTGGACATGCCGACCGCGCCGTCCGCCAGCGACTGGTCCAACAGCTGCTGCATCCGGGCGAGTTCGGGCCCGGTGGGGGGACGGTTGTCCCAGCCCATGGCGAGCATCCGGACGGTGCCGTGCGGGACGAGGTAGCAGGTGTTGACGGCGACCCCCGAGCCGGAGCCGGTGTCGAGGCGGTCGAGGTACTGGGCGACGGTGCGCCAGTTCCAGTCGAAGTCCTCGTCGGCGGGGTCGCCGTTCCAGCCGGCGAGTTGGCGGCGCAGCGCGGCGAGGGTGGTGTCGTCGGCGGGGGCGTAGGAGAGGCCGTCCTGGCCGAGGACTTCGAGGGTGACGCCCTGGGTGATCCGGGAGGGGTGGTCGGGTTCGAGGAGCAGCCGCAGGTCGGAGTGGGCGTGCATGTCGATGAAGCCGGGGGCGAGGACGAGTCCGTCGGCGTCGATCGTCCGACGGCCCGTCAGGCGGTGTCCGGTCGGGCGAGGTCCGGTCCGGCCGGTCCGGTCGGTCCGGTCGATCTGGTCGATCCGGCCGTCGGTGACGGTGACGTCGGCGCGGTAGCGGTCGGCGCCGGTGCCGTCGACGACGGTGGCGGCGCGCAGCAGCAGGTCGGCCATCAGAAGTACGTCCGGACCAGGTCGACGACGCGGGGGTGGTCGGTGTCGGCGTGGTCGAGGACGGGGATGAGGCTCCACTTGTCGAAGGCGGTGCAGGGGTGGGAGAGGCCCAGGCGCAGTACGGCGCCGACGGGGGCGGCGGGTCCGGCGCCGCGCAGGAAGGCGTGCTGGTCGTTGAGGGCGGTGACGGTGGCGCCGGTCAACGGGCCGGTGCCGCGGACGAGTTGGGGTTCGGGCAGGCCCTCGTCGAACGGGAGGTCGCGCTTTCCGGCGTCGAGCAGGGCGAGTTCGGGTTCGGGGTGGGAGACGACCCGGGCCCAGCCGTGCATGGCGGAGCGCAGCGGGGTGGCGTCGGAAGTGCGGGAGAGCGGGGAGATGCCGCGGTAGAAGCCGTCGTCGTGGGCGAGGTAGGCGCCGGCCCGGACGACGACGACGGTGCCGGGGACCTGCCGGGTGAGCGGGGTCAACTCCTGGGCGACGGTGTCGAAGTAGGCGCTGCCGCCGGCGGTGACCACGGGGGTGGCGGTGGGGTAGTCGGGGGCGAGGCGGCGGTGCAGGTCGGCGAGGTCGGCGAGGTAGCCGCGGACGGCGGCGAGCGCGGCGTCGGAGGCGTCGTGGGCGAGGGCGCCCTCGTAGCCGCCGACGCCGGCCAGGCGCAGGGTGGGGGCGGCGAGGACGGCGGCGGCGACCTCGAGGGCGGCGGGGACGCCGCGGGCGCCGGTGCGGCCGCCGGGGCCGCCGAGTTCGACCAGGACCTCGACGGGGCGGCGGGCTCCGGCGGCGCGCAGGGCGGCGTCCATCTGCCGGACGCTGTCGGCGGAGTCGACCCAGGAGGTGAAGGCGAAGCCGGGGTCGCGGTCGAGTTCGGCGGCGATCCAGGCGAGTCCGGCGGGGTCGAGCAGGGTGTTGGCGAGCAGCAGGCGCTGGACGCCGAAGGCGCGGGCGACGCGCAGCTGCGGGAGGTTGGCGAGGGTGATGGCGTGGGCGCCGGCGGCGAGTTGGGCCTGCCAGAGGGCGGGGGCCATGGTGGTCTTGCCGTGCGGGGCGAGCAGCACGCCGGCGTCGCGGCACCAGGCGGCCATGGTGCGCAGGTTGTGGTCGAGGGCGGCGGCGTCGAGGGTGAGCAGGGGGGTGCCGAGGCCGTCGAGGGCGGGGCGGGTGGCGAGCCAGTCGCGGACGGTGCGTCCGTGGGCGGCGGCGGGGACGGCCTTGAAGCGGAAGTCGAGCGTCTCGTCGGCGAGGGCGGCGACGGCCGCGGTGTCGAGGCCGGGGCCGGACGCGGGGTCGGCGAAGTACCGCGGGCCGCCGGGGGCGCTGTGCTGCGGGCCGCCGTCGAAGTGCCGCGGGCCGCCGGAGGCGCTGTGCTGCCCGGTGCCCGGCTGTTCCGACCGCCGCCCCGACGACCACTCTGCCGGCCGCTCCGACGGCCCCTCCGACGACAAGCCCGACGACGTCTTCGACGGCCGCTCCGGCCGCCCTTCCGCGTCCGCCCGGTCCACCGTTTCGCCCATCGCCGTGCCTCCGTTCGCAACCCCGACCCACCTGCGAGCTGGGGAGTTGCAACATGCGCAACCTCTATTGCGCATGTTGGTGATACGGTTCTAGCATTCACGCCGGACGGCGGTCAACGGACCGCGACGCGGCCCGTCCACCCCTCCCACCAGGCACGCAGCACCGGGGCTCACCGCCGAGCGCCGGGCCGCGCGGGCGCCGGGCGGTGGGAGCGGGGCACGGGCCCGAGGGTGAGGGAGCGGGTTTGATGGCGGATCAAGGCGGTGCGGCGGCTGCCGCCCGGGCGGTGTGCCTGGGCGAGTCGATGGCGGTGCTGCTGCCCGACCGGCCGGGGCCGTTCGAGGCCGTCGGCGCGTTCCGCCCCTCGGTGGGGGGAGCCGAGTCGAACGTGGCGGCGGCGCTGGCCGCGCTGGGCGTGCCGACGGCGTGGATCAGCCGGGTCGGCGCGGACGGCTTCGGCCGCCGGCTGACCGGCGACCTCGCGGCGGCGGGCGTGGACGTGTCGGCCGTCGCGGTCGACCCGCACCGCCCCACCGGCGTGTACCTGAAGGAGACCGGCGGCTCCGGCCTGCCGCACGACCTCGGCCCGGGCCGCTCCCGGCTGCACTACTACCGCACCGGTTCGGCGGCCTCGGCGCTCTCCCCCGCGCTGCTGGACGACCCGGCGGCCGCCGCGCTGCTGGACGCCGCGCCGCTGCTGCACCTGACGGGCATCACGCCCGCGCTGTCGGACGACTGCCTGGCCCTGGTGCGCGCCCTGCTGGCCCGCCGCCGCCCGGGCCGGCTGGTCTCCTTCGACCTGAACTGGCGCCCGGCGCTGTGGCGCCGGCGCGACCCGGCGGTGCTGCCGGAGCTGCTGGACGCCGCGGACGTGCTGCTGCTCGGCGCGGACGAGGCGCAGGACGCGTTCGGCGCGGGCGACCCGCAGGCGCTGCGCCGCCGCTTCCCCTCCCCCGCGACGCTGGTGGTCAAGGACTCCGGGCACCTGGTCACCGCGCTGGACCGGGACGGCAGCTCGGTCACCGAACCGGCGCTGCGCGTCGAGGTGGTGGAGCCGACCGGCGCGGGCGACGCGTTCGCGGCCGGCTACCTGGCGGGCACCCTGCGCGGCCTGGACCAGCGCTCCCGGCTGCGGCTGGGCCACCTGGCGGCGGCCGGCGCCCTGACCGCGCCCACCGACCACGGCACCCTGCCGGACGCCCGGACGGTGGCCGCGCTGCTGGCCGCCGACGAGCGGGACTGGGCGGCGACCCGGGTCCGCGCGTCCGGCATCGACTCCCCCGTCCTGCCCGCGCCCGCCCCGCCCGCCCCGGACCCCGTCCCCCATCCCGTCCCCGTCCGTTGAAGCACATCGCCCGAAGCCCCGGTCCGAACCACCTGCCCTGAAGCACCCGACCTGAAGCACCCGACCTGAAGCACTCGACCCGAAGCACCCCGCCACTCCCGGCACCCTCGAAGAACCCTCGGGACACCCATGAGCCAGACCGTCACCCGCGCCCTGCGCCTGCTCGCCGAACTCGGCGAGGGCGAACGCTCCCTCGACCAGTTGGCCGACCTGATCGGCGTGCACAAGACCACCGTGCTGCGGCTGCTGCAGAGCCTGGAGGAGGAGCGCTTCGTCCACCGCGACGCCCAGTACCGCTACCACCTCGGCGCGGGCCTGTTCGCGCTGTCCAGCCTCGCCCTGGAGCAGCGCGGCATCCGCCGCACCGCCGCCCCGCACCTCGCCGAGCTGAACGCGACGACCGGCCAGACCGTGCACCTGGCCGCGTACGAGGGCGGCGAGGTGGTGTACATCGACAAGTACGACTCGCGGCACCCGGTGCGGATGTACTCGCGGATCGGGCTGCGCGCGGCGCTGCACAACACGGCGGTGGCGAAGGTGCTGCTGGCCGACCTGTCGCCGACCGAGCGGCGCCGGGTGGTGGACGGCATCGAGTTCACCGTGCACACCCCGAACACGATCACCAGTCCGCACGCGCTGCTGGCCGAGCTGGACCAGGTCGGCGCGCAGGGCTGGGCGCAGGACCACGCCGAGCACGAGGCGTTCATCAACTGCGTGGCCGCGCCGATCCGGGACGCCTCGGGCCGGGTGGTGGCCGCCGCGTCGATCTCCGTGCCGGACGTGGTCCTCCCGTACGAGCAGGTGCTCGACCTGCTGCCCCAACTGCTCGCCTGCACCCGGGCGATCTCCGCCGACGCGGGCCTGCCGGTCCGCGGCACCGTTCACTGACGAACCGTCAACACCCCTATGGAGCAATGCACATGAGCGACAAGATCGAGGTCCGTACCGACGGCGCGCCCGCCCCGGCCTGGATGTTCTCCCAGGGCGTGCGCAAGGGCCCGATCCTGCAGGTGTCCGGCCAGGGCCCGCAGGACCCGGCGACCGGCGAGTACCTGTACCACGGCGACGTGAAGGCGCAGACCCGGCGCACGCTGGAGAACGTGAAGGCGATCGTCGAGGCGGGCGGCGCGAGCATCGAGGACGTGGTGATGTTCCGCGTCTACCTGACCAAGCGGGCCGACTTCCCGCTGATGAACGAGGTGTACGCCCAGTTCATCGAGGAGAACGTCGCGCCGGGCGGCGTGAAGCCCTGCCGCACCACCGTCTTCGTCGAACTCCCGCAGGAGCCGATGCTGGTGGAGATCGACGCCCAGGCCGTCGTCACCTCCTGACCCCGGTCCCCGCCGGGCCGGCGGGGGCGGCCCGGCCGACGATCGTGCCCGCGCGGTCGATGCAGATCACGTCGACCGCGACGGGCGCGCCGAGCAGCACGCCGAGCGCGGTGGCGCGGGCCCGTTCGGCCACCAGGTCGCCGAGCGGGACGCCCGCCGCCGCGCACGACTGCAGCGCCTCCAGGGCGGTGTTGGCGGCGGCGACCCGCGCCACCAGCTCCGCGTCCGCGCCGCCCTCCGCGGCCAGCGCGGCCAGGTAGCCCTTGTCGACCTGGGAGCGGCCGGAGTGCAGGTCGAGGTGCCCGGCGGCGAGCTTGGAGAGCTTGGCGAAGCCGCCGCAGACCGTCAGCCGCGGCACCGGGTGGCGGCGCAGGTACTTCAGGACGGCGCCCGCGAAGTCGCCCATGTCGAGCAGCGCGTCCTCGGGCAGGCCGTACTCGGTGACCACGACCTTCTCCGAGGTCGAGCCGGTCGCGCCCGCGACGTGGGTGCGCCCGGCGGCCCGGGCCACGTCGATGCCGCGGCGGATCGACTCGATCCACGCCGAGCACGAGTACGGGACGACCACGCCGGTGGTGCCGAGGATGGACAGGCCGCCGAGGATGCCCAGCCGCGGGTTCCAGGTGTGCCGGGCGAGCTCCTCGCCGTGGTCGACGGAGAGTTCCACCTCCACGTCGCCGGTGCCCCCGAACCGGGCCGCCACCTCGGCGACCACCTCGCGGATCAGCTGCCGGGGCACCGGGTTGACGGCCGGCTCGCCGACCGCCAGCGGCAGGCCCGGCTTGGTGACCGTCCCCACCCCGGGCCCGGCCCGGAACACCACGCCGCTGCCCGCCGGGCCGATCCGCACGGTGGAGCGCACCAGCGCGCCGTGCGTCACGTCCGGGTCGTCGCCCGCGTCCTTCACCACCCCGGCACTGGCCCGGCCCTCGCCCAACTCCTCGACCGCCAGCGCGAACCCGGGCTGCTCGCCCCTCGGCAGCGTGATCACCACCGGGTCGGGGAAGCCCCCGCCAAGCAGCGCCGTGTACGCGGCCTTGGTCGCCGCGGTCGCGCACGCCCCCGTCGTCCACCCAGGCCGCAGCCCGCTGCTGCGCAACTGCCCCTTGCGCCCGCCGACACCCCCGCCAACCGCAGCCTCGCCACCGCCACCGCCACCGCCACCGCCACCGGCCGCAACCCCATCACCGACACCCCCGCCGACCACAGCAGCACCACCGCCGCTGCCGCCGCTGCCGCCCTGCGCCTCGTCGCCGCTCACCGCTCGCCCTCCGCTCTCCTCGTCCGCTCCGACTCCCGCTGCCCCCACCGTCCCACGCCGACCGCCCGGTTAGGGTGGTGTGTCCTGATCGCACCGGCCCCGGGAGTCCGCATGCACGTCCTGATCCTCGGCGGCACCAGCGAGGCCCGCCGGCTGGCGGACGCGCTGGCGGCCGACCCGGCGCTGCGGGTGACCAGCTCGCTGGCCGGGCGGGTGGCCCAGCCCCGGCTGCCCGCCGGGGAGGTCCGGATCGGCGGTTTCGGCGGCCCGGCCGGCCTGGCCGCCTGGCTGCGCGCGCACGCCGTGGACGTGCTGCTGGACGCCACCCACCCGTTCGCCGAGCGGATCAGCCGCAACGCGGCGCTGGCCGCCGCCGACACCGGCACCCCGCTGCTGGCGCTGCGCCGCCCGAGCTGGGCCGCGCAGGACGGCGACCGCTGGCACCCGGTGCCGAGCCTGGCCGCCGCCGCGGACGCGCTGCCCGCGCTCGGCACCCGGGTGTTCCTGACCACCGGGCGCCAGGGCATCGGCGCTTTCGCGCACCTGGACGGCCTGGTGTTCCTGGCCCGCTCGGTGGAGCCGCCGGTGCCGCCGATGCCCGCCGTCACCGAAGTGCTGCTGGAGCGCGGCCCGTTCACCCTGGACGGCGAGCGCGCACTGCTGCGCGCGCACCGGATCGAGGTGCTGGTGACGAAGGACAGCGGCAGCGCCGCCACCGCGCCCAAGCTGACCGCGGCCCGCGAACTGGGCCTGCCGGTGGTCGTGGTGGAGCGCCCGGCCGCCCCGGCGGGGGTGCGCACCGCCCCGGACGTGGCCGGGGCGCTCGCCTGGGTCGGCGGGCTGAGAGACTGACGGTCCGTCAACTCCTCTGCTGCTCCTCGGGGTAGCGGCGCGGCGTCCACACCACCTCGGTGTCGCCGCCGCGCCGCACCCACCGGGTCTGGGTGGAGCCGACCAGCAGCAGGGTGCGCATGTCGACGTCGGCCGGGTCGAGTTCGGCGAGCGCGACGGTGCGGACCCGCTCGGTGGGGCCGCCGACGTCCCGGGCCAGCACCACGGGGGTCTGCGGGGAGCGGTACTCCAGCAGCAGGTCACGGGCCGAACCCACCTGCGTGGTGCGGGACTTGGAGCCGGGGTTGTAGAGCGCGAGGACGAGGTCGGCCTCGGCGGCGGCGCGCAGCCGGCGGGCGATCACCTCCCAGGGCTTGAGCCGGTCGGAGAGCGAGATCACCGCGTAGTCGTGGCCGAGCGGCGCCCCGGCCCGGGAGGCGGCGGCGTGCGCGGCGGTCATGCCGGGCAGCACCCGCACCGGGACGTCCCGGTAGGGGTCCTCGCAGGCGGCCTCCAGGACGGCGGTGGCCATGGCGAAGACGCCCGGGTCGCCGGAGGAGACCACCGCGACGCGGCGGCCGCGGCGGGCCAGTTCGAGGGCGAACTCGGCGCGGACGCCCTCGACCTTGTTGTCGGAGCCGTGCCGGACCTGCCCGGCCCGCACCGGCACCCGGTCCAGGTAGGTGGTGTAGCCGACCAGGTCGGTGGCGTTCGCCAGGGCGCCGCGCGCCTCGGGGGTGAGCCAGAGCGGCCCGGCGGGCCCGGTGCCGACCACCACGACCTCGCCGACCGGCTCGGGGGCTTCGCCCGCAGCGGCGTCCAGGGCCTCGAACGGCCGCCCGGCGGAGTCGAGCGCGGCGACCTTGCTGGGCAGCACGGCGACCGAGAAGTACGGGACGCCGTCGGGGTCGACGTCCGCCAGCCGTCCGGTGCGCTCGCCGTCCATGGTGGCGCGTTCCACGTACCGGGCGTCGTCGAGGCGGCCGGCCCGCTCCAGGGCGCGGCGGACGGCGGGGAAGGTGCGGCCGAGCTTCATGACGACGGCGGAGTCGGTGGCGGCGAGCCGGGCGGCGAGCTCCTCCTCGGGGAGGGTGCCGGGGATGATCGTGAGGATCTCCTCGGCCTCGACCAGCGGGGTGCCCAGGCGGGCGGCGGCGGCGCTGATCGAGGTGACGCCGGGGACGACCTCGGTGGGGTAGCGGTGCGCGAGCCGCTTGTGCATGTGCTGGTAGGAGCCGTAGAACAGCGGGTCGCCCTCGGCGAGGACGACGACGTCGCGGCCGGCGTCGAGGTGGGCGGCGAGCCGTTCGGAGGCTTCCCGGTAGAAGTCGTCGAGGGCGCCGCGGTAGCCGCCGGGGTGGTCGGTGGTCTCCACGGTGACGGGGTACATCAGCCGTTCCTCGACCTGGCTGCCGGTCAGGTAGCGTTCGGCGATGGCCCGGGCGTGCGAGCGGCCGTGCCGGGCGCAGTGGTAGGCGATGACGTCGGCCTTGCCGATGAGTTCGGCGGCGCGCACGGTGACCAGCGACGGGTCGCCGGGTCCGACGCCCACCCCGTAGAGCTTTCCGGTCGTCTGACGGTCCGTCATTCTTCTTCGCTCGCAATCGCGTTGATGGCGGCGGCGGCGATGGCGCTGCCGCCGCGGCGGCCCCGGACCACGAGGTGTTCCAGGGCGGCGGGGTGGTCGGCGAGGGCCTGCTTGGACTCGGCGGCGCCGATGAAGCCGACCGGGACGCCGATCACGGCGGCGGGCCGGGGCGCGCCGGCCTCGACCATCTCCAGCAGGCGGAACAGCGAGGTGGGGGCGTTGCCGACGGCGACGACGGCGCCTTCGAGCCGGGGCAGCCAGAGTTCCATCGCGGCGGCGCTGCGGGTGGTGCCCATGGTGCGGGCGAGTTCGGGGACGGCGGGGTCGGTGAGGGTGCAGATCACCTCGTTGCCGGCGGGCAGCCGCTTGCGGGTCACGCCGCTGGCGACCATGTTGACGTCGCAGAGGATCGGCGCGCCGCCCAGCAGGGCGCGGCGGGCGTCGGCGACGGCGTTCGGCGACCAGAGCAGGTCGTCGACCAGGTCGGTCATGCCGCAGGCGTGGATCATCCGGACGGCGACCCGGGCGACGTCGGCGGGCAGGTGGGCGAGGTCCGCCTCGGCCCGGATGGTGGCGAAGGACTGGCGGTAGATGGCCGCGCCGTCCTTCTCGTAGTCGATCATTTGGGCCTCCGCCATGGGGTGTTCCGGGCTTCGGCGACTGCCTCGGCCGTGTCGTTCTCTTCGGTGTCGCGGACGGTGCCGTCGACGGTGACGCGGTGTCCGGCCGCGGTGGCCAGGACGTCGACCCAGCGGCCGGCGGGGTGTCCGCAGCGGCGGGCGCAGCCGGACCAGTGGACGGGCAGTCCTTCGGCGGGGACGGCGGCGACGGCGCGGGCGGCCTGGGCGCGGACGTCGGCGAGCGACTTGGCGCAGCCGGGCAGGCCGGTGCAGGCGGTGACGCCTTCCCAGGGGCCGCCGGGGGCGGTGCGCAGTCCGGCGTCGGCGAGGTGCGGGAGCCGGGCGGGGTCGGCGCCGGGCAGGACGACGCCGCGCCAGGGGGTGAGCCGGGCGGTGCGGCCCGCGGGGAGGGTTTCGGCGAGCAGCCGCCACTGGGCGCTGTCGGCCCGGCCGAACCGCAGGCCGACCGAGAGGCCGCCCCCGACCTGCCCCAGCGCGGGCGGTTCGCCGGCGAAGGGGGGCAGCGGGACGTCGCCGTCGGGCAGTTCGTCCTGGATCTCGCGCGGGTGCCAGGCGCGGCCGGCGGCGAGGTCGAGGAAGCGGCGGGCGGCGTCGAGGGCGGCGGGCACCGGGTCGTGGACGGCGGTGGCGCGGCGGGCGCGGCCGAGGCGGAGCAGGGCGCGGCCGTCGCCGACTGCGAGCAAGGTCACATCGGCGTTGAGGGCGGCGACGTCGCCGCGGCCGTCGTCGAGGGCGAACAGGAATTTGCCGGACAGTGCGGCGGCCCACGGCGCGGCGCACAACGCCTGGTCCAACTTTCGCACCCAGTCGGCGATTTCGTTCCCTCCGGCGCCGCGGCCGTCGAGTCCGGCGAGCGGGGAGGCGACGATGTTGCGGACGCGTTCGTGGGTGTCGGAGGGCAACAGTCCGACGGTGCGCAGGCGTTCGGCGAGGTCGGCGGCGCAGCCCGCGGCGAGGCCGCGCAGCTGGAGGTTGCCGCGGGAGGTGATCTCGGCCTCGCCGTCGCCGAGGGTGTCGGCGGCGTCGGCGACGGCGAGCAGCTGACGGTGCGTCAACCGTCCGCCGGGCAGCCGGAGTCGGGCGAGGTGCCCGTCCTCGGCGGGGTGCAGGCGGAGCGCGCCGGGGCAGGCGTCGGCGCGGCCTCGGTCGGGCCCGACGGAGGGTGCCTGGGCGGCGTCGGGTGTGGGTGGCATGGCGGCGAGCATACCCATCGGTCCGGCGCGCGCCACCGCCTCGTGCGTCACACCGCCGCTCCGGGCGGGCGGGCGATTGCCCAGCTCAGCGCGGGGTGGGCCGGGGGCGGGCGGCGCGGACGGTCGGGTTTCGGTCAGCGTCGCAGGTCACACTCCCCCGGGGGCCGATCACCCCGTACGATGCTGGCGGGCGCCTCTCGGGGCGTCCGCTGCCAGCGACGGCACAGCGGAGGAAGTCCGGTGCGAATCCGGTGCGGTCCCGCCACTGTGACCGCGGCTCAGTGAGCCGCGGGAGCCAGGAACTCCGGCCGTCCTCCACTGCCCGGGGCGAGGACCCCGAGGAAGGCTGTTCCATGCGCTGCCGCATGTCCGTGCCCCGCCGGGTGCCCGCCGTCGCCGGGCCCTCCCGTGCCGCCGGGCCGTCCTGTGCCGCCTGTCCCGGGCCGTCGCGCTCCGCCCGCCCCGTGCCGTCCGAGACGCCCGGGAGGGCTTCCGCATGATCCTGCTGCTGTCGACGTCCGACACCGACCTGCTGAGCGCCCGGGCGGCGGACGGCCCGGTGCCGTTCCGCTGGGCCAACCCGGCCCGGCTGTCGCCCGCGGAGCTGCCCGCGCTGCTGACCGGCGTGGAGCTGGTGGTGGTGCGGCTGCTGGGCGGGCGCCGGGCCTGGCAGGAGGGGTTGGACGCGCTGCTGGCGGGCCCGCTGCCGGTGGTGGTGCTGACGGGTGAGCAGGCGCCGGACGCGCAGCTGATGGAGCTGTCGACCGTCCCGGCGGGCATCGCGGCGGAGGCGCACGCGTACCTGGCGCACGGCGGTCCGGCGAACCTGGCGGAGCTGGGCGCGTTCCTGTCCGACACGGTGCTGCTGACCGGGCACGGTTTCGCGCCCCCGGCGTCGGCACCCTCCTGGGGCCCGTTGGAGCGCGAGGCGCGCACCTCCGAGGGCCCGGTCGTCGCGGTGCTGTACTACCGGGCGCACCACATGAGCGGCAACACGGCGTTCGTGGAGACGCTGTGCCGGGCCCTCGAGGAACAGGGCGCGCAGGCCCGGGCGTACTTCTGCGCCTCGCTGCGCGGGGCGGAGCCGGAACTGCTGGCGGAGCTCGGTGCGGCGGACGCGATCGTGACGACCGTGCTGGCGGCGGGCGGCACCCGTCCGGCGGACGCGCAGGCGGGCGGCGACGAAGAGGCCTGGGACGCGGGCGCGTTGGCGGCGCTGGACCGTCCGATCCTCCAGGCGCTGTGCCTGACCTGGTCGCGGGCGCAGTGGGAGGGCAGCGACGACGGCCTGTCCCCGCTGGACACGGCGACCCAGGTGGCCGTCCCGGAGTTCGACGGCCGGCTGATCACCGTCCCGTTCTCGTTCAAGGAGGTCGACGAGGACGGGCTGACGGTGTACGCGGCGGACCCGGAGCGGGCGGCCCGGGTCGCGGGCATCGCGGTGCGGCACGCCCGGCTGCGGCACACCCCGGCCGCCGAGCGCCGCCTGGCGCTGGTGCTCTCCGCCTACCCGACCAAGCACGCCCGGGTGGGCAACGCGGTCGGCCTGGACACCCCGGCCTCCGCGATCCGGCTGCTGGAGCGGCTGCGCGCGGAGGGCATGGACCTGGGCGACGGCCTGCCGGGCTTCCACACCGACACCGAGCACGGCCACGAGGGCGACGCGCTGATCCACGCGCTGATCGAGGCGGGCGGCTACGACCAGGCCTGGCTGACCGAGGAGCAGTTGGCCCGCAACCCGGTGCGCATCCCGGCCGCCGACTACCGCCGCTGGTACGCCACTCTCCCGGCGGCGCTGCGCGAGCGGGTCGAGGAGCACTGGGGCCCGGCGCCGGGCGAGCTGTACGTGGACCGCTCGCAGAACCCGGACGGCGACCTGGTGCTCGCGGGCATCCGCTCCGGCAACCTGCTGGTGCTCGTCCAGCCGCCGCGCGGGTTCGGCGAGAACCCGGTGGCGATCTACCACGACCCCGATCTGCCGCCCAGCCACCACTACTTGGCGGCGTACCGGTGGATCGCGGCGGACCGCGCGGACGGCGGTTTCGGCGCGCACGCGGTGGTGCACCTGGGCAAGCACGGCAACCTGGAGTGGCTGCCGGGCAAGACCGCCGCGCTGTCCGCCGAGTGCGGCCCGGACGCGGCGCTCGGCGACCTCCCGCTCGTCTACCCGTTCCTGGTGAACGACCCGGGCGAGGGCACCCAGGCCAAGCGCCGGGCGCACGCCACGCTGGTGGACCACCTGGTGCCGCCGATGGCGCGCGCCGACTCCTACGGCGACATCGCCCGCCTGGAGCAACTCCTCGACGAGCACTCGAACATCGCGGCGATGGACCCGGCGAAGCTGCCCGCGATCCGGGCGCAGATCTGGACGCTGATCCAGGCCGCCAAGCTGGACCACGACCTGGGCCTGGCCGAGCGGCCGGAGGACGACGGCTTCGACGACTTCCTGCTGCACGTCGACGGCTGGCTGTGCGAGGTGAAGGACGCCCAGATCCGCGACGGCCTGCACGTGCTGGGCCAGGCCCCGGCGGGCACCGACCGGGTCAACATCGTGCTGTCGATCCTGCGGGCCCGGCAGATCTGGGGCGGCGTGAGCGCCCTGCCGGGCCTGCGCGAGGCGCTGGGCCTGGACGAGGCGGCGCTGACCCTGGGCGCGACGGACGCCGCCGAGGCCAAGGCCCGGGCGCTGGTCGAGGCGATGGAGGCCGAGGACTGGAACCCGGCCGCGGTCGCCAAGGTCGCCGAGGGCCTGCCCGCCCCCGTCGCCGACGTCCTGACCTTCGCCGCGACCCAACTCGTCCCCCGACTGTCCGCCACCACCGACGAGTTGGACGCGGTGCTGCACGCCCTGCAGGGCGGTTTCGTCCCGGCCGGGCCCTCCGGCTCCCCGCTGCGCGGGCTGGTCAACGTCCTGCCCACCGGCCGCAACTTCTACTCGGTCGACCCGAAGGCCGTCCCGTCCCGGCTCGCCTGGGAGACCGGCCAGGCGCTGGCCGCCTCCCTGATCGAGCGCTACCGGGCCGACAACGACGGCCAGTTCCCGCCGTCCGTCGGTCTGTCCCTGTGGGGCACCAGCGCGATGCGCACCGCGGGCGACGACATCGCCGAGGCGTTCGCGCTGCTCGGCGTGCGCCCGGTGTGGGACGACGCCTCGCGCCGGGTCACCGGCCTGGAGCCGGTCCCGCTCGCCGAGTTGGGCCGCCCCCGGATCGACGTGACACTGCGCATCTCGGGCTTCTTCCGGGACGCCTTCCCGCACGTGGTGGCCCTGCTGGACGACGCGGTGCGCCTCGCGGCCCGCCAGGAGGAGCCGGACGCCGACAACTTCGTCCGGGCCCACGTCCAGGCCGACCTGGCCGAGCACGGCGACGAACGCCGGGCCACGGTACGGGTGTTCGGCTCCCGCCCGGGCACCTACGGCGCGGGCCTGCTGCAGCTGATCGACAGCCGGGACTGGCGCACCGACGCCGACCTGGCCGAGGTGTACACGGTGTGGGGCGGCTACGCGTACGGGCGCGGCCTGGACGGGCGGCCCGCGCGCGAGGAGATGGAGAGCGCCTACCGGCGGATCACCGTCGCCGCGAAGAACACCGACACCCGCGAGCACGACATCGCCGACTCCGACGACTACTTCCAGTACCACGGCGGCATGGTGGCCACCGTGCGGGCGCTGACCGGCAGCAGCCCGGCCGCGTACATCGGCGACTCCACCCGTCCGGAGACGGTGCGCACCCGCACCCTGACCGAGGAGGCGGCCCGGGTCTTCCGGGCCCGGGTGGTCAACCCGCGCTGGCTGGAGGCGATGCGCCGGCACGGCTACAAGGGCGCCTTCGAGATGGCCGCGACCGTCGACTACCTGTTCGGCTACGACGCGACCACCGGCGTGGTCGCCGACTGGATGTACGAGAAGCTGACCCAGGAGTACGTGCTCGACCCGGTCAACCGCGAGTTCTTCGCCGAGGCCAACCCGTGGGCCCTGCACGGCATCGCCGAACGCCTGCTGGAGGCCGCCGGGCGCGGCCTGTGGGCGGAGCCGGACGCGGCGCTGCTGGACGAGCTGCGGCAGGTGCTGCTGGAGACGGAGGGCGACCTCGAGGGCGAGTGAACCGGGCCACGGGCGCGCGCGTCCCCGACGTCACGTTCCGGTCGCGGACGTCACGTTCCGGTCGCGGCGGTGAACCTCCGGTGGAGTTGACATGCCGGTGACCGGATAGTGCTGCCTTCCGGCCCGGGCGGGCGGACAATCTTCGCATGAGCCTGCGAACCGCACTCACCCGCCCGGCCCGCTACGGCGCGCTGGCCTCGGGTGCGCTGCCCGTCCTGACCTTCCCCGGCGTCGGCCTGGCCTGGCTGGCCTGGGCGGCGCTGGTGCCGGGGCTGCTGCTGATGCGGGCGGCGGACGGTCCGCGCGAGGCGGCGGTGCGCGGCTGGTGGTTCGGCGCCGGGTTCATCCTGACCGGGATGTACTGGCTGATCCCGTCGATCGGCCCGGCGCTGCCGGTGCTGGCAGTGCTGTTCGGGGCGCTGCAGGCCCCGTTGGGCCTGGCCGCGTGGTGGCTGCTGCACGGCGAGCCGACGGCGCGCCGGGCCGCGGCGGCGCTGGCGGTGCTGCCCGCGGTGTGGGTGAGCGCCGAGTTCGTCCGCTCCTGGGACGCGCTGGGCGGGCCGTGGGCGCTGCTCGGCGCCACCCAGTGGGAGCACCCGGCGGTGCTCTCGCTGGCCTCCATCGGCGGTGTGTGGCTGGTGAGTTGGGCGCTGGTGACGGTGAACACCGCGCTGCTGGTACTGCTGTGCGCGCACGAGTTGCGGCTGCGCGCGGCGGCGGGGGCGGCCGCGCTGGCGGTGGTGCTGGCGGGGCCGCTGGTGTTCGCCGAGCAGGCCGCCCCGGCGACCGCCGGCTCGGCCTCGGTGGGGCTGGTGCAGTCCGGTCCGACGCCGGACGAGCAGGCCCGGCTGGAGGCCAACATCAAGATCACCCGCTCGCTGGCGGGCCGCCCGGTGGACCTGGTGGTGTGGGGCGAGAGCTCGACCACCGACGACCTGGACCGGAAGCAGGCCACGGTGGACCGGCTGGCGGCCCTCTCCCGCAGCACCGGCGCGCAACTGCTGGTCGGCGAGGACGCCCGGAAGGCGGACGGCCGGATCTCCAAGGACGCGGTCCTGGTGGACGGTTCGGGCCTGGTCGCCCGCTACCGGAAGATCCGGCTGGTCCCGTTCGGCGAGTACATCCCGCTGCGCCCGCTGCTCGGCTGGATCGCCGGGGTGAGCGCGGCCGCGGGCGAGAACCGGGCCCCCGGCAGCGCGGTGCACCTGCTCCCGGTCGCCGACCGGGACGGGCGCCCGCTGCCGGTCGGCACCCTGATCTGCTTCGAGTCGGCGTTCCCCGACATGTCGCGCACCAGCGCCCAGCAGGGCGCCGCCCTGATCGTCTACCAGTCCGCGACGTCCACCTTCCAGTCCACCTGGGCCCCCGCCCAGCACGCCTCGCTGGGCGCCCTGCGCGCCGCCGAGACCGGCCGCCCCGTCGTCCAGGCCGCCCTCACCGGCGAATCCGTCGCCTACGACGCCCAGGGCCGGCGGCTGGTCCGGCTGACCACCGACGAGTCCGGCGCCGTGACCGTCCGGCTCTCCCTCGCCGACCCCGCGGCCCGCACCTGGTACGTCCGGCTGGGCGACTGGGTCCCGCTGACCGCCCTCGCCGCGGTCCTCGCCGCAGCCGCCACCGCCGCCCTCCCCCTCCTGCGCGACCACCGCCGCCCGGGCCCCCCACCGTCCACCACCCCCACCGGCGCACCCCCGGCCCGGGTCTGACC
>NZ_JOGH01000111.1:0-22457 GCF_000721345.1 Kitasatospora sp. NRRL B-11411
GCCGTTGCCCAGGCGCACCGGCCGGGAGTCCTCGTAGCCGGGCAGGTGGTCCAGCACCCGCTCGGTGAGGTCGGTGGAGCCGTCGAGGCGGTAGATCGGTAGCAGGTGCTCGGGGTCGAGGTGCTTCAGGAGCCAGTCGCGCCAGCGCCCGGCCTCCTCGGTCTTGCCCACGCGCAGCAGGGAGGCGACGGTCAGCGCGCTGTCGCGTACCCAGACGTACAGGTAGCACCAGTTGCGTTCGCCGCCGAGCCACTCGGGCAGGGAGGTCGTCGGCGCGGCGACGATCCCGCCGTCGGGGTGGCACATCGCCGCCAGGGTGAGGGCGGCGCGCACCACCGCCTCCCGGTAGGGGCCGCGGTAGGTGCACCCGCGCGCCCACGCCTCCCAGTGCTGCACGGTCGCGGTCAGCTCGGCGTAGGCGTCCGGCCGCTCGGGGGCAGCGGCGACGGCGGCGCGCCGGGTGGGGCCCCAGGTGAGGGTGAACGTGGCGCTCTCACCGGCGGTGAGGGTGAAGTCGGCGCGGCACACCCGGCTGCGGTTGACCGAGTGGTCGCGATCGCTGTGCAGCCAGTAGGTGTCGGCCCCGGCGACCGCCTCCAGCCACGGGGCGCCGGAGCTGGCCCGCTGGATGACGGGCGCGGTGGCGCCGTAGTCGGCTCTGGGCCGGTAGACGGAGGCGGCGTGCACCACGCCGCTCACGCACTCCACGATCCGCACGATCCGCGGCGCGACCATGCCGAGCCGGTCGGGGGCGGGCATGAAGTCGGTGACGGCGAGGGTGCCGGTGCCCGTGTCGTACTCGCTGCGCAGGACCAGGGTGTCGCCCACGTACTGGCGGCGGTCGGCGACCGGCGGCGGGCCCTCCGGGACGGCCGGCCCGACCCGCCAGTAGCCGTGTTCGGGCGTCCCGAGCAGGGAGGTGAAGACCGACGGCGAGTCGAAGTCCGGCAGGCACGCCCAGTTGATGGTCCCGTCGGGGAGGACCAGGGCGGCCGAGCCGGTGTTGCTGAGGAGCGCGTGGTCCTCGATCCGGTACCGGGGCTGGGTGCGGAGCATGGAAGTCCTTGCAGAAGCGGGTGGGTGATGGGCGGTCAGCGCCGGGCCGAGGCGGCTTCGAGTTCGGCGAGGGCCGCGGAGACGGTGGCCGCGAGGGTGTCGGCGGCGGGCAGCCATGGCAGGGCGTGATCGAGCAGCGCCCGGTGGGCACGCTGGACCGGGTCGGCGGGGTCGCAGCCGACGACCACCGCCCCGCCCTGCCCGGTGAGCAGGTGGGCCTCGTAGCAGTTCCGTACGTGGTGGTGGCCGATCGGGTTCCAGAACAGGACGACGCTGGTGCGGCGGATGTTGCGGTCCTGCCAGCCGAGCGGGGTCCACGCCGCGTAGGGGCTAAAGGCTGTCCCGTAACTATCCGTCTGGTTCGGCGTTGGTCACGGCATGGGTGGGGTGATCTCGGCGAGCGATCCGATGTGGATCGAGCCGTTCTCGGGGTTGGGCGAGTCGCAGTTCCGCAAGCTGGTCGCGTTGGTCCGCCGTCGCGGAGGTGATGTCCAGCGCGGCCGGCCGTGGCGGCTTTGCCTGGAGGACCGGGTACTGCTGGTTGCCACCTACTGGCGGACCAACCTGACATTGCGGCAGGTCGCGCCGTTGTTCGGGATCTCGAAGTCAGCCGCGGACCGCGTGCTGGACCACCTCGCACCGCTGCTGGCGATCTCGCCCGCCCGCCGGCCACGGCAGGACACCGTGCTCATCGTGGACGGCACCCTGGTGCCCACCCGGGACCGGACGATCGCAGCCTCCAGCAAGAACTACCGGTACTCCACCAACCAGCAGGTGGTGATCGACGCCAACAGCCGCCTCGTCGTCGCCGTCGGCCTTCCACTGCCCGGCAACCGCAATGACTGCCGGGCCTTCACTGAATCGGGCGTCGACCGCGCCTGCCGGGATGCCCCGGTGCTGGCGGACGGCGGCTATCGGGGAACCGGGGCTCTGATCCCGCACCGGCGCCGACGCGGGCAGGAGCACCTCACACCCGAGCAGGAAGCCGACAACGCCGTCCACCGCAGAGCCCGGGCCCGGGTCGAGCATGTCTTCTCACGGATGAAGAACTGGAAGATCCTCAGGTACTGCCGCCTACGCGGAACTGGAGTGCACCAGACGATGATGGGCGTCGCCCGGCTCCACAACCTTGCGCTCAGCGGATGAGCTGGTCCGGCCGCACCGTGAACTCCTCGCGCCCGTCCGGCGTCGCGACGCCGTGCACGGAAGTGGAGACCGTGACGAACTCGTCGTCCCCCACCAGGCCATTGCTCTCGGCGACCGCGCAGGCGACGGTGACCTCCACCGGATACGACGTGTCCGGGCCGAGCTCGCCCATCGCCGCGAAGATCGGGGCCTTGTCGAACAGCGACCAACGCCGCCCCGCCGCATCCGTGAACTGAACCTCGACCACCCCGGGCCACGGCTCATCGTCCACCCAGCGGACCGCCTCACACCGCAACTCAAGCACGAACGCCCCCCCACAGCCGAACGAGATCATCAACGAGCGCCAGTATGCCGCGAGACGCCAGGCCCCAGTTACGGGACAACCTTTAGGCAGGTCGTCGCCGCGGGCCGCCTTGATCCATTGTGGGAGCTGGTAGCCCTGGAGTTGGGTGAGCATCTTCCCGAACGCGCGGACGTGTCCGGTGAGGGCTTCCAGTTCGGGGCAGTCGGCGAGGACGGACTTGAGCTTCAGGCACTCGCTCTCCGGCAGCATGTCGGGGTGGGTCAGGATTCCAGCCCGTGACCGTGCGTGGGGACGGCGGACGAGCCGCGGGTGGGGTCGGGGATGTGCGGAACGGCTGGAGGTAGGCGCGGACGGCTCCGTAGCCGCCCGTGTAGCCGTGCGTCTTGATCTCCTCCCAGAGGGTCCAGGCGTTTGTGTAGCCCTCGGCCCACCGCTCGTGCAGGTAGGGCCTGAAGTCGTCGAGCTTGGTCCTGCGGTTCTGCCACTGCCCCTGGAACAGGTCCTCCGGCCTCGCGGCGTCGGCCAGCAGCTTGACGGTGCGGTAGGTCATGCCGAGCTGGCGCTGGATCGAGCGTCGGCTGTGGCCGGCAGCCAGCAGTGCGTGGACGGTGGCGTGCTTGGCGCGGGTGCGGTCGGCGAACCGGTGTCCGGTGGGCCACGGCGACCCGTACTCGGCCGGTGCCGGAGGGTTCTCTGGTGCCGGCTCGGCGAAGGTCGCGCGGAGGCACGAGCGGTGGCGAGAGACGCATCGCTCAGCCGCTTCGCCGAGGTTGCGCCAGAGGTGGAACCGATCGGCAACCTGGACGGCGGTGGGCGCGCCAACGCTGGCGCCCTCGGAGAAGAATGGGGCGCGATCGCGGCAGACGACCTCGATCCCAGGATGATCGGCCAGCCAGGCCGCGACGGTGCCAGCCTCGCGATCCGGCAGCAGGTCCACCGGCCTGCGGGTCTCGACGTCGACCAGCACGGTCCCGTAGACACGTCCCTTGCGCATCGCGTACTCGTCGACGCCCGCTACACGCGGGACCGCTGGCTGTGGTTCAGGGAGAGCGTCGACCAGCCGCAGGACCGTGTTCCGGCTGACTCCCGCGCCGACGACGTCGGTCAGCCGGGCACCGGCGCGGCCGGCCAGGGCGAGGCCGACCCCGGCCAGCACCGACCGCAGTCGTTCGGTCCGCTGGCTGTGCCGCCGGGTCAGGCCCGCGACCTGCTCGACGAACGTCCGCCGCTCGCAGGAGACGTCTTCGCACGTGAACCGCCGGACACGAAGTCGCAACACAACCCGCCGCCCCGCCACGGGGAGGTTCGCCGGAAACCGCAGATAAGAGCCATGCACCCGCTCGGACCAGCCACCGCAGCCCGGACACCACGCCCCGGCCGTCCGGCATCTGACACCGAGACGGATCACTTCGCCATCGTCCTGCACCGACTCCACCCTGATCCCCAGATCTGCCAGGAAGAGCAGCTCTTCCAGCCAGAGCAGTACCTCGCGCACAGCCCAGAACCATCAGCCCGAACGCCGCAGGCACCAGCTCTTTCGAGACGATCTCGCGAGGCACACCAGCGAGATCACCAGTCACAGGGAGTAGCTACACCACAGAAGTTGGACCAGAACCCGTTCTCACCTATGCAGCCACCTCCCGGAAGCGTGACAGCTCCGCGAACGGCTCGCCCCGCACACCCTGCTGCACCAGGCTCATCACTGCGGCCTTCGCGTCAAGTCCTGTACCTCTTAAAGGTCCTAACAGAAGTCGCGTTGTTGTGTGACTGTCGGCTGGTCTGCTCGTTGGTCCGTTCGTGGGGAAGAGGGAGTCTCGTCCGTGGATCGTGTCGGACGAACTGTGGGGGCTGATCGAGCCGTTGCTGCCTGAGCCGGGCCCGAAGCTGAAGCCGGGACGGTCTCGTGTGCCGGACCGGCAGGCGCTGTGCGGGATCCTGTTCGTGCTGCACACCGGCATCCAGTGGGAGTACCTGCCTCAGGAACTCGGCTTCGGCTCGGGCATGACCTGCTGGCGGCGCCTGGCGGCCTGGAACGAAGCCGGCGTCTGGGACCGGCTCCATCTGGTCCTGCTGCGGAAGCTCCGGGCCGCCCGGCAGCTCGACTGGTCCCGGGCGGTGATCGACTCCAGCCACGTCCGGGCCGCCCGACGGGGCCCAAAAGCGGACCGAGCCCGGTCGACCGCGCACGACCGGGCAGCAAACACCACGTCCTTGTCGACGGCCAGGGCATCCCGCTCGCGGTGTCGCTGACCGGCGGCAACCGCAACGACGTCACCCAACTCCTGCCCCTGCTGGCCAAGGTCCCGTCCGTGGCCGGGCTCGTCGGCCGGCCCCGGCGCAGACCGGCCGCCCCGCTGGCCGACCGGGGCTACGACCACGACAAGTACCGGCGGCTCGTGTGGAAGCAGGGCATCAAACCGGTGATCGCCCGCCGCGGAGTACCCCACGGTTCAGGTCTCGGCGTCCACCGCTGGGTCGTCGAGCGCACGATCGCGTGGCTCCACGGCTTCCGCCGCCTTCGCATCCGCTGGGAACGGCGCGACGACATCCACGAAGCCTTCCTCGGCCTCGCCACCTGCCTGATCACGCACCGACACGTCGAATGCCTTTGTTAGGACCTTTTAAGCCGAGTTCAGGATCACGTGAAGGCCACGCCCACGTCCCGGAGACACCCGAACGAGTGATTACCGGGCCCGCTTTTTCGACGCCGAACGTAGGTGAGGATCTGCTCTCACCGTCAGGGTTGCGGGGCCCACGGGTCGTCGTACTCCATCGGGTCAGGCTGTTCGGGGTGGAGCATCGTACGCAGGCAGCGCTGCAGCCCCGTCTCGCCGGATCCGCCGGCGGCGGCCATTTAGGGCAGGTCGTCCATGGTGCGGGCGCGCTCGTCGGTGGCGAGGCGGTCGACGGCTGCGCGCAGGTCGTCGGGAGCGGTTTCGTCGGTGCGGCAGAGCCATCCGATCGCGGCGGCCAGCCGGACTTCGGGAGCTCGGGTGCGGTTCTGCCAGTACTCGCGCAGCATGACGGTGGTCGACGAGTGGGGGTGGGCACGGGTGATTTCGTCGGTGGCGAGGAGCAGTGCGGCACAGACGTCCGGGGCCGGCTCTGCGGCGAACCGGGCGCGGAGGGCGGTGCGGACCGTGCCGTCGAGGTCGGTGACGGTGGCCAGGGCGTAGGCGGCACGGATCCGGGTCGCCGGGACGGGGTCGTGCAGCAGGGGCAGGAGGAGGGCGGCGTCGGCGGTGATCGTGGCCCGGGCTGCGGCGACCGACCAGCCCGCCGGGTAGCCGGTCACCTCGGAGCCGTAGTCGTCGTAGTCGTCCTGCCGGGGCCCAGCGCGGTGGAGCAGCAGTTCGGCGCGGGAGGCGACTCCGAAGTAGCGGGCGCGGGCCGGGGCGGGCACCTCGGCGAGCGCGGCGGTGCGGTGGGGGTGGTGTGGGTCGGTGGCGATCCTGATCAGGAACGCAACGGCAAGTGCGGCAGCCGCCCGTATGTCGTTGGCGCACATGCCGCTCACCACACCCGCGCTGGCGGGGACGGGCGACCCACCGGCGCGGAGCAGGCGGACGGCCTCCCGGACATGGTCCCCCTGCGGGAAGTTCTCCCAGGGGACTTCGTCGAGCAGGAATCTGTCCTTGGCCTCGGGCGGGACCGCAGTCGCCACCGCGCGCACGTCGAACGGCCCGTCCGCGAACGAGGACAGCTCCGCCCCGTTCACCAAGGCCTGGCACATCGCGTATGTCGGGTTAGTCCGCCAGTCGCTCATGCTCTGTCTTCCGCCGTCGAGTCCGATTGGAGCAGATCATGTCCGAACGGGCCGACATCGGTGGCAAGGTACTTCCCTGGCGCCGTTCGGGAACGCGGTGCTTCCCCGAACGGACCGCGCGAACGCGTGATCGTCACGCTCACCAGTTCGTAGCTGGACGTTAAACGACAAGCTGACGTCAGCCCTTCGGCAGGATGAGTCGAAAATGGGCACCCTTGAGAATGGGGTGGCCGTCCGAGCGGGAGACCAGGAGAAGAGCGCCGTCGGCTGCTTCGGCGATGGCTCGGGCGCGGTGAAGGCCGTCGCCTCGGCCCTCGCCCTTGGTCGAGTGCCCTGCCCGGAAGAGTAGATCCTCTCTGCCCTGCGGGTAGGTGATCCCGTGGCCGCTGTCGCGGACATCGACGATCCACTCGTTGCCGTGCGGTTCGAGGTGGACGGAGACGCGTCCTGTTTCCGAACCGGCAAGTGCCTCCCCGGCGTTCGCCAGCAACTCGTAGAGGAGTACCTGCGTGGCGCGAGGGCTGATCCGTGCCACGGCGGCGCCCGGACCGCTGGTCGCCATCCGGACATCGGGAAAGGCCTGCTGCCACAGGCCTGTCGTCTCGCGCAGCACGGACACCAGGTCGGTCGTCCCGTCCACTCGCCGCTCGTCCCAGAGCTTCCCGGTGGTTTGCTGCGCCAGCCTTGCGAGCCGCGTGTCCAGGTCGGGGGCCGGTGCTGACCCCTCCAGAGCCGTCACGTACTCCTCGTAGTCGGGACTGAGGCCATGCCGCCGGGCCGCCCAGAGGCGTACGGCATGGCCGTCCTCGGGCGCTGGCGACGCCGGGTGGGCGGCCCAGTCCCGCAGGATCGTCTCCAGCCGCTGCTCCGCGCGGTCGCCGAGCACGCTCAGCACACCGCAGCGGCGGAACCTGACGCACTCCGTGGAGGCTTCCTCGGTCAGTCGGAGACGGGCGAGCGCGGCCATGGCGGTGGTGAGCGCATCGGCGTCGGGAACCAGGTCGGCCACGAGCTGCGCCGCCCCCAGTAGTTCGTCCGCCGTTACCTCCTCGCCGGCCGGCGCCGCGGCGAGGGCGGCCCAGAACGCGAGGCGCGGGACGGGTGCGCGGCCGAGGGGTCTGACCACCGCGTCTTCGACGGCAGCCACGAACTGCCGGTCCTGGCGCCACTGCGTCAACCACCGCACACCCCCTCCGGAGCGGTCCTGGCGCTCTGCAAGAGCCTGCAGGAACAGGTGGAGCAACGCGGGATCCCAGCCGGTCGCGAAGGCGAGCGCGTCGGCGGCGACGATGTCCCCGAGTCCGCTCAGGTCGAGGATCCATCGAAGGGTCGTCCACCGCGTGGCCTCATCCGGTCCCAGCAGCTCGTCGAGTGCGTTCGGGGTGTCGCCGGCGAACGCCGCGAGCGGCCACTGCCGCCCAAGCAGGCGCATCAGTGCCGTGGGCCGGCCAGTACGCAGAGTGGCGAGCCGGAGCACGTCCCGCAGGACCAGTACCGCGTACGGACCGCGCTCCGCCGACGCCTTCAAGCCCGGACCCACGGCGAGGTACTGGGGCAGCGTGCCCATGGCCTCCGGCTCCCTGGTCTCGGGCTCGCCGACGAATACCTCCAGGTTGCCCAGGGGAATGAACCGCATGAGCTCGGGATCGACGAATGCTCGTGACACGGCGGTGAGGTATCCGCCAGTCACCTCGTCGGGACTGACCTGATCGGTGGCGTCGGAGCCAAGGAAGGCGGTGAGTGCCGTGGTGAAGCGGTGAGCGGCGATGAAGCCGCCGTCGTCCAGAGAGGCGTACGCCTCCACGAGTCCGCGGGCGGAGTCATCGGCCGGTGCCCAACCGGCGTACCGGGCCTGCCGCTGACGCTGGACGGGGTCAAGATGCCAGTCCAGGACCTGCCTCGGAGACAGTTCCGGGTTCCACGCGGGCAGTGCGGGCACTCGTTCCGGGCCGCTGCTGCGCGTCCCGTCGTCAATCTGCCGGGCCGCGGCCCGCAGCAGTCCCGCGTCGACGAGGGCCCGGCTCGACTCCGCCCACGCGGGGTCGTTCACGCCTTGGGCCTCTCGCTCCGCGAGCCGGGACCGGAGAGCCTCCCGGCCCGCTGCGAGCCCTCCCTCCAGGGCGGACTCGACGGCCTCCAATAGCCGCAGCGTCTCGGGCCAGGACGTGGCGCACAGCTGCTCCAGTGCCGCCAGGTCCAGCTCAGGTAGGACCAGGTCGGCGTCGTCCGCCCGCTTCTCCAAGGCGGCACAGCGGGACTGGAGTTCCTCTCGCAGTTCCTGGCGACGGGCCGTAAGAGCGTGCAGCCAGCGGGAGAGTCCGCCTCGGCCCAGGAGCGGGCCGTTCTCCAGCAGGTATTCGGCGTCCTCCAGCCGCCCCTCCCGCACCAGGCTGTCGAAGACCGACTGTTCGTCGTCGTCCTCGGCGATGCCACGCAGTACGGCGTTGACGAGGGCGTCCTCGTCCAACTGCTCCGGGGCACGAAGCGCAACCGCTAGCCGACCGAAGCGGAAGCGTCCGGGCCACTGGCTCAGCAGTTCGATCACGGAGTCGTCGGTCATACGTGCACCCTTGCCCACTTGGCCACCGGTTCCAGGCGCTGCAGCAGTGCCAGCGCGGGGTGGCGATACGGCGGTTGAAGAACGTCTGCCTCACTGAACAGCCCGTCCCACGCCTCCGCCGTCCGCACGGCGAACTCCCTGAAGCGGGTGGGGATCGACGCTCCGTCCTCGGCCCTGCCTGCAGCGACGCCGGACAGGCTGCGTGCCTCCAACACCAGCGCCTCGATACGACCCAGGAAGGACGTCTGCCTGCTCCACTGGATCGGTTCCTGGCCGGCGGCCGCGACCAGGTGGTCGACATGGCGACGGACGTCGGACGGCAGGCGGGATCCCAGCCCGGGGCGCAGCGCGAGGTCCGCGGCTGCCGCTTCGATGCAGGTGAGGACGCCGTCCGGAGCGAACATCCCGTCGTGCCAGGCCTGGCCCGAGTCGAAATTGAAGCGCTGACGACGCCGCCGGATCTCACCGATCCGCTGCGCCACCTCGGCCCAGCGCTCCTCCGTCTCCGCGGCGGTCGTGGTCGTGGAAAGCTGCGCGACGAACGCGTTGAACGGCAGACCGCGGCCGTCGAGCGAACCCAGTCGGCGGGAAGCGTCGGCCAGTTCACGCCATCGCGGGGACAGTACGTCGCGATGGAGTTCGACCACCTGGCCACCGGAGGAGCTGCCCCACATCAGTGCCTCGGCGAGCCCACCGACGGCAGCGACCACCTGATCCCAGGTGTCCTCCACCTCCAGGGCGGCGATCTCCAGGGCGCCTCCCACCGGCCCGAGCTCCAACGGCAGCGCCGCGGTGCACACCGCTGCCGTCAGCGGCTCGCCGTTGTTCGGCAGCAGTCGCCCGACCAGCGCGGCCTCGACGAAGGCGTGCCGCCTCCATGCGTCCGAAACCAGCCAGCGGGCCCAGCGGTGGCGGTGCACAGCCGGCACGCGTTCGCCCAGCCGCAGGAGCGTCGCGGCCCCCCGGCGCAGATCGCCGACGGAGACGTCGCGCTCCTCCCACACCTCCAAGACCCGCCAGGGGTCGTCGAGTCCGCGCAGGAGTTCCGTCAGCACCTCACCGTAACGCCCCTCGGAGCGAGCCCGACGCGCCTTCTCCAGAGCGCCGTAGGCGGCGATCGCGCCGTCGGTGACCCGTACGACAGGCTCCCCAGCGTCCCGTTGCGACGGTACGGGTACCGAGTTTCGCGCGACGCCCAGCCGGGACAGCACGTCGGTCACGAATCCGGCGCCGTACACCCGCACCCCGACCTGACTGGCGGTACCAGTGCCCTCGGCGCGGGCGGAGCTCCGACCCAAAGGGGCGAAGCTGCCGAGCTGAAGGGTGTCGTCGCACACCACCAGCCGGACACCGGTGCGGCGCCGGTGGACGGTGATGCCCTGGGCTGTCTCGACGACGTTGGTGAACGGCTTCACGGCATCGACGTCGCGGCTCGGTGAGGGCTGAACCAGATCGACGACGACGCCGTGCTCGGCGCGTTCCCGCAGAGCTCCGGCCACGCGTTCGGTGGCAGCCCGGGGGCTGATGCGGTCGTCAGCGAGCACCAGCCGGGTGGCGGCACCGTGAAGCGCCTGCCAGAGGTAGTCCTGGTGGGCCCCGTCCTCCACCAGTTCCACGCTCGGCGCCTCGTCCGTGGCCTGCCGTACCGTGTCGGCGAGTGCAGCCTGGTATTCGCGCCAGCTGGCAGCCCAGATCCGCAGCATCTCGGGCGTGTTATCGGCGGGGCCCGGCGGCAGCGGGGTCTCCGCGATCTCCCTGCCGACCGGCTCGGCGGTTTCGGCCCCGGGGAACTCGGACTGGTGGACCAGGATCTCCAGCCGACCATGGCCGGCGAACCCGGACCTGCGGACCCACAGCAGCAGGTCCGTGACGCACCTGGGCAGTTCGGGACCGTGTTTCGACGGTTCGATCAACAGCCCCGTCATCTCGCCGTTGAAACCGTTCATCACGTCGAGCGGGCTGTGCGCGCTGACGTAGGCGCGCTTGTTGTCCTGAACGACGACACAGCCCGCGGTGCGCGCACTGGCGGAGGACAGCAGCATCTGCCCTGGGTACCGGGCAGACAGCTCGCTCAGTGCGACGCGGACCTCCGGAGCGGGCGTGTCGCTGATCGTCCGTCCTGAGGACACGACGATCCTGACTCCGCGATCGAGCGCGGCACGAAGGTCGGGCAGCAGCTCTTTCAGCGCCGAATAGCGAATCACGGGAGAGACAATGACCAGCTGCCGCTGCGCATTGGCCAGCAGATACCTGGGCGCCCACTCGTGACCCTGGGCGCTGACGATCGGCTCCAGGTCCGCCCGTGCATGGAGCAGGCCGCTCAGCCGCTGTTGGATGCGGCGTCCGAGGTCCTCCAGGTTCTTCTGCGCCTGAGCCGTGTGCACGGTCTCGGTCGCCGGCAACTTCCCCACCTGGGCGGCGAGTCGGCCCAGGAGCTGCGCGGCCCCCTCCGGCTCCAGCAGAACCCTGCTCGCCTTGCCGCGCAACGCCTGCACCAGGCCGCTGTCGGGTTGTTCGTCGCCGAGCCGGGCGAAGTACTCCTGGAAACGGGTCTCCGCGCGCGCGTTCCAGAACCGCTTGCCCGGGTCGGCGACCGACACCGTGAGCCGTCCGCTGTCCTCATCTGCCCGCACCTGCACACCGATGGTGTACCAGCGGATCTCGTCTGGTGGCTGGAGCAGCGGGTTGCCGAAGCTGACGTTGAGGATGCGGCGGCGGAACCCGGCCCCGCCGCCGTACCGGGTCGCCGCGCGGACTGCGGACAGTAGGTCCCGGGGTGGCAGGTCTGAGGCCTTCAGCCCGTGGTCCACGGGGGCGCGCAGAGCGCCCGGTGGCGCCTTGGGAGTGCCTTCCCGTTCCGTGAAGAAACTGCCGGTGATCGGTTCGAAGAGATAGGCGCGAGTCTCCTGTGTCACATCACCCTCGGCAGTTGCGAGGACGGAGCCCGTGCCGACGCTGTCGCGGCCCCCGTCGCTGAGTTCGAGGGCGCCGCTCTGGAGATCGATGGTGAGCAGTCCGCGGGTCCACAGCGAGGTCACCACGTCGAGCACCACGCGGTACGGCAGCACGAACAGGTCGGCGAGCTCCTGCACCTTCGTCAGCCCGGTGCCGACGGCCTTGGTGACGAGGGCTTCCAGGGTGGTGTCGCCGTGCTCCGACCCGACCTGCATCTTGAGAGTCACCACGCGGCACGGAAGCGCCAGTTGGACGACGTCGTTCATCGTGGCCCTACTTCGTCGGCGGGAACGATGGTGCCGTAGGCACGCAACACCTTGATCACTCTGGCCCAGTGCTCACCACCGTAGGTGGCGAAGTGCCGAAGATCGCCCACGACGACGAGGAGCCGCTTGGCCCGCGACATCAGGACGTTGATCAGTTCAAGCCGGCCCACGTGGCCGACGTTGCGTTCGATGCCGCCGCCCGGGTCGGCCGTGGAGCGCACCAGGGAGACGATGACCCGATCGGCCTCCCGGCCCTGGAAGGAGTGGACGGTGTACTCGCGGCCGCGCAGTGAGTCCCGACCACCCAGCAGTTCCAGCTGGGCCTTGTAAGGCGTGAGGACGGCGAGGCTGCCCTCGTCGTCGAGGCGGTCGGGCGGCGCGGACGTCGGCAGCATCGATTGGGCGATCCAGTCCACCAGACGCACCTCACCCTCGTTCCGCCAGCGGGGTTCGTCGCCGTACCCGTCGCAGTCGCCGGTGTCGACCCACACCAGCGGGCGCCCGCGCAGGAAGTCCGGTTCGGTCAGGTCGTGCGGCTTGTGCTTCTCGGTGCGAAGGAAACTGAGGGGCAGTCCGTTCTCCTCGCGCGGCGGTACGTGTTGGTAGAAGGCGCGGCTGACCGGTTCGGCGATCGTCTTGTCCATGCGGAACTGCTTCTCGATCCGGCCCACGGCCGAGTCCGCCAGCTTGTAGTCGTTCTCGGTCTTGTCCGCGAAGATCTGCTCGAACAGCCGTAGTGCCTTGAGGTGGTCCTTCTTCTGCTCGTACTCCAGGGCCACCAGGGGATCCGGGTGGCCGTGCAGGGAATCGAGAAAGGCCTCCAGTTCCTCCTGGCGGTGCGGTCCCAGTTGCAGATGGTCGCCGATGAGGGTCCAGCGAACGCCGAGGACTAGCGGGACGATGATCTCGGTCGACCATGCCTTGGCGGCCTCCTCAACGATGACCCAGTCGAACAGGTTCTTGGGATCCCAGCGCCCGTCGTTGACGGTCGCGGCGATGGAGCAGGTCGCGAGGACCACGCTGGCGCCGCTGCGGATCCGGTCGCTGAGTTCCAGTTGGTTGGAGGTGATGTGCTTGAGCCACTGCTCGGCCAGCTCGCGGCGCGCCCCTTTCAGCGGTGGCAGGCTCGGCAGGTCGATCCACCAGCGCTCGGCCAGCTCAAGGAGGCCGGGAGGGTACGGGTCGTCGTCGTACGGCGAACGCTCGTAGGGCTTGCGGGCGAGCCGGGCCGCGAGCAGCCGGGTCGAGGCGTCCTGAACCGACCGGGTCAGGTGGGTGAGGGTATGGGCGCGCACCAGCTCGTCCCGTACCTCGTCCTCCTTCTCGGCGGCCGTCTCGCGCAGGATGAGGGTGCGCGGGCTCTGATGCTGGATCAGTTTGCGGGCCAGTCCGTCGAGGGTGTGGTTGGACTGCGAGGTGACCAGGATCCGGGCGCCCTGCTCCACCTCCAGGTTGCGGCGGACGGCAGCGGCGGTAAGCGTCGACTTGCCGGAGCCGGGGGGTCCTTGCAGGGCGAAGAACGGGTGGGTGCCGAGCATTCGCTCGATCAGCTTGCGGGAGACGGCGTCGAAGTCGACCTCGTCCTTGCGCGGATGGAGGTCGATCCAGCGACCGCGCCCCAGGTCGAAGGAGAACGGCGCGCGCAGTGATTCGATGAGCAGCGGCTGCGCCCGCAGCAGGGCCAGGCCCCTTTCCTGCCGGTCGAGCTGGGGGCCGGTGCCGCTGTCGTCGACGTGCCGGATCCAGCCCGCTTTGGGAAGGGTCCCCGCCCCCTGCACGGACACCCTGATCGTGTAGGGATCGACGTACTCGCGGAAGACCGCGGTGACGGCCTTGCCGCCGAAGTACGGTTCGCGGGTGGACCCGCGGCCCACCACGTTCAGCACGGTGGCCCTGTCCTCGCGTTCACCGTCGAGGCCGGCGAAGAAGTCCGCGAACCGCGGCCGCCTCCGCTCGTCCAACGCGTAGGCCGACAGCATCGGGGACGAGTGCCGGCGGTCGGCATCCGCGTCCTCGTCGAACTCGATGGTCACCGTGCCCTGCTGGGCGGCGCCGACTACGCGGAACGGGTAGGAGCGGGCTTGGAGCACCATGCGCTGGTAGTTGAGCAGGAACTGGAGGGAGCGCAGGTACATCTCGTTGAGGGTGTCGGTGCGTATGTGCCCGCGCACCGCCTCCTGGAGGTCCTTCCACGAGTGTCGACCCTCGACGACGCTGGTCATGTTCTGCCCGGGCCGGAAGGGGATCAGTTGCAGCCCGCTCTCGACCTTGCGCCTGCGCTTGGCCGTCACCAGTTCCATGGTGATGTCCTTGTCGCGGAAGTACTTGATCACCAGGACCTGCTTGAAGTGCTTGCGCGTGGTCGTCATAGGAACGGGGTCGTACAGGACGGCGCAGAACCACACGGCACGGTGCCCGATGAGCACCCACTGAGCCTCCTTGAGCCGGTCCTCCGGCCCGGTGGCGTAGCCGAGGGCGCCGCGCGCCGAGTGGACGAGCACGGCCTCGGAGAGCTCGTTCTGAAGGAAGAACCGCAGTTCCTCCTGACCGGCAGGGGTGGCCGGGGAGTGCTGGATCCACTTGCGTTCCTCGTAGAGCTGCACGCTCTCGTCCGGCATGAAGGCGACCAGTCGGGGCCGCTTCTCCTCCGGCCCTGCCCAGTGGACGCGGATCTTCTGCCAGTTCTCCTCCAGGTGCTTGGCCGCCTCGTAAGCCGTCCATCGGCTGTCGGGGTGCGGTTCCATCATGTGGCGCAGGGTGTTGGCGAGCGCCGGAGGCAATCCGGCAGAGGCCAGATGGGAGACCATGGCCCGCTGGAGCCGGGCCAGCGCGGCCTTGCGATCCTCCGCGGCGGCCCGCCGCACCTCCGCGTACGGCTCGGGCAGCACGTCGGGAATGCGTCCGCAGAACCACTCCCAGACGGTGGCCGCGAGACCGTACACGTCGGTAGTCACCCAGTCCCGGCGGACACTGGTGTGCTCGTCGAAGAGGTAGGAATGCAGCTCCGGAGCCAGATACGCCAGATGGCGCTCGGGCTCGATCCCGGCGGGGGCCGTGTAGAACTGGCGGACCTCGGTGACGGTCTCGGCTCCGCTCCCCGCACCCACGGTACGGATGACGTTGCCAATCAATGTGCTCATCTCGAACCGCGAAAGGACAACGGCGACTTCATCGGGATCCGCCCGGTCGAGCACATGGACGTTGAGTGAGGCCGCAGTGAGGTTGCGGTGGATGATGCCCGCCGAGTGCAGTTCGTTCAGGGCGTCGAGCAGAGTGCTGAAGTGTTCGAACGCCCTTACCGTGTTGCGGCTGGCCCAGGCCACGGTGTGGTCGACGTTGATGGGCTCGCCACGCTCCCGGGTGAGGGTGAAGGCGATGCCCTCGCTCGTGACGAACTTGCCCATGGCGATCTGCGGAAGGGCCGGGTGGTTGAGCGCTCCCACCCGGAGTAGGTTGCGGGCGGTGTGCTCCCACAATTCGCCGGCCAGCCCGGTGATCTTGTCAAAGATCGTGACCTGGTAGGCATCGTGCCCGCGGGAAGCGTCGGTGCGGCGGTGCAAGGTCGCTCGCACCAAGCGTTCGGGGACCACGATCTGCGGGTCGCCGAACAGGGTGTAACCCTCGAACTGGGCGTTGTCCCGGCAGAAGAGCCGATCGATGAGTGCCCCGTACTTCTCCACGTCGTTCAACCGGCCTCGTCCCCCTCGGCGTCACCTCGTACCGCCATTCTCAGGTGATCCCTGAGGACCTGTCAGCCTGTTCGCCGAATACCGCGCCATCGCCGGGGTCCGCACCCTCCGCCTCACCCGGGTCGGCCCATGCACTCACGTCGAGATCGAGCACGACGACCCCGTCCTGCGTGCCCACCGCGATGCCGCCCTCACCCAGCGAGGTCAGGGCGTGGCAGCGCAGTCCCAGCCGCACTGTGTGCAGCAGCCGGGTGCCCGTGCAGTCCCAGACCCGCAGTTCACCCTCGCGACCCACGGTGACCAGCGCCAAGTGCGCCTCGGTGGGACCCCGGAGTGCCGCCGTCGAGGCGAACCTGCCCGCCTGGCCGGGAAAGAGGGGCCGCCAGGGACCTCGCGGGCCGGCCGACCACCAGACACGGTGGCCGCCGTCGCCGACGACGGCCAAGGCGGTGGCCGCTCCGCGCGGGATCGCGTTCATCGCCATGAAGGGAGCGGGCAGCTCTGTCACCGCGCTGCCCAGGAGGGACCCAGTACGGGCGTCCCACCAGCGCAGCTCTCCCCGTGCGGTGAGCCCGGCGAAGGCAGGCCGTCCTTCGGTCGTGTAGATCCCGGCGAGGAACCGCACGGGATCCGAGGGGGGCGGGACAGGCGAGTCGAAGCGCTGTGGGGGCACTGTTCTGCCTAGCGGCTTCCCGGGTGAGGTCCCGGCCTGCCCGGCTGAGGTGGCCTTGGCGCCCCGCTCCCTGCCACCGGCCGGGACACCGTCGATGCGAACGGCGCCGCCCGTGTGGGACGTGGCCAGCACGGCACCGCCGCCGGGGGCCGGCAGGGCCGCCAGGGATACGACGTCGCCGCCCGGAACCGGGGCATCGAGCACGGTGCCGTCGGAGGCTCTCAGCCGGACGACGCCACCGTCGGCGTACGCCACCCGCAGCACGCCGCCGTGGGCCGGGTCCGTGGCTTCCGTCAGGGCCCGCACCGGAGGCGCCGTCGGACGAGCGGCAGCGCTCCTGCCGTAGGGGTCCCAGAGCCGTACGGTCCCGTCCTGACCTGCGGTGGCCAGCACCATTGTCCCGTCTTCCGGATCCGTGAACGCCGTTACCGCGTACACCGGCCCCTCATGGCCCGTCAGCCGCCCCAGCTCCCGCCGGAGCCCCGGGTCCCAGAGCCGTACGGTCCCGTCCTGACCTGCGGTGGCCAGCACCATTGCTCCGTCTTCCGGATCCGTGAACGCCGTTACCGCGTACACCGGCCCTTCATGGCCCGTCAGCCGCCCCAGCTCCCGCCGGCCCTCCGGGTCCCAGAGCCGTACGGTCCCGTCTTCGCCGGTGACCGTCAACACCACCCCGTGCTTCGGGTCGGTGTACACCGTCACGGCACGCGCACCCTCGTCATGGGCCCGCCACTCGGTCTCGCGCAGACTGCGATCGGCCCGCCACACCAGGGCCCAGCCCTTCGCGTCGACCGTGACGAGCCGCTCGGCGCCGCTGCCGGGTTGCTCGAACACCGCCATGCCGAGCACCGGGCCGTGATGGCCGGTCCGGGAGCGCTCCTCTCGTTCCTCGACAGGGTCGAACAGCCAGAGGCGGCCCTGCAGGTCGCCGATCGCCAGTTTCCCCGCGAACGGTGCCATCGCCCCGACGGCGTCGCCCAGCAGAGAGTATGCCGGGCCGACAGGCCGTCCGGTCAGCACGTCCCAGACCCGTAGCGCGCGATCGACCCCGGCCGCGGCGATCCGGTCCGTTCCGTCCGGCCCGCGCAATGGGGCGAGCGCGAACTGGGCTCCCTCGCGCGGACCGCCGCGCAGTGCGGGCACCGTCTCCAGGCCGGTGCGCAGGTCCCAGGCCCGCACCACCCCGGCCTCCCCGGCGCCGATGAGTAGCTTCCGCCCGTCGGTACGGCGGGTGAGCACCCGCAACGCCCGCATCGGCACGCCCAGCCCGGCGAGGGTCAGGTGCGGGGCACAGGGCGGCAGCGTGGCCCATCGCACGGTCCAGGACGCGGCAGGGCCGTCGTACGGAACTCCGGTGGGCACGGCCGGGACAGCTCCCGTTCGCCAACTGCCCAGCTCACGCAGCCCTCTGCGGTCGGCCGGGGCGGCGGCGGCAGCCAGGTGTGCCAGGGCCAAGGCCCCGGTGACCGGAGGGGGCAGGGCTGCGAGTCCCGCGCCCGACCGCAGGACGGCGCCGGCCAGCGCCGCAGGGTCGAGGTGGTCGAGCACCCCGAGCTGGCCGGCCAGTACCCGCCAGCCTTCGGGGCCCGCCTCGGCGGCGTGCGCAGTCAGATGGCGCACCAGGTAGGGGTGCGGCCGGGGAACGGCCGTCCTGCTCTCGTCCCTCGCCGCGGCCAGCTGGGTCAGGGCGGTGACGATGCGCAGCCGGTCCTGCTCCCTCCGCCGGGTTTCCTGCGGATCGTCACCACCGAGCAGGAAGTCCCGGAAGGTGCGGTGCGCCACCCGGTAGACGGCCTGCCCGTCCTCGGCATCCAACATGATGTACGGCGCCGCGGCCTTGGCCACCGCGTCTAGGAGCGCGACATCCACGGGACTGCCGTTCAGCGCGGAGGCGACCGTGGTCCAGATTCGTTCGGCCCGGGGCAGGCCGTGGCCCTGTGCGAATGCCAGGGCGCGCAGCACGGCCATGCTGCCCGGCAACGCGTCCCGCAGCCGCGTCACGACGGCAGCGAACAGCCGTTGGTGATCCTTGCCGAGCAGGTCTGCCAGGTCGTCCCGCCTGCGCTCCGCGAGCAGTGTCGGATCAGCCATGATCTCGTGTACTGCCAGCGTGGCGTAGAGGAAGTCGCGCCGTGCCACCGGCTGCGGAGCCGAGCAGACCAGAGCGACGACACGCTGGATGGCTGCGTCGAGGTCGATCTCCAGGTCCGTGAACGCCTCCTGTTCCGCGAGCAGGGCCTCGCGTACGTAGACGGCCAGGTCCTGGGGGTCCGGTGTCAGACGCAGGATGTCGGCTGCCACGCACCCCAGACCGTCGAGCAGGTCCTCCACGACGGCCTCCGGCATGTCGAGGCTGTCGGCGGACGACGGCCTGGTCCCCACCACCACGCGCACACCTGGCAGTGCGCCCAACGCACGGAGCAGATCGGCGAGCCGGTTCGGGTCGTTGGAGGCGTCCAGCGCGTCGGCGAACAGGGTCCAGCGCCGGTCGCCGGGTCGTACGGCATCCAGAAGGGCGCGGATGCGTTCGTCGTCGTTGGAGGCCTCTGGCAGCGCGGGTACGGCGAACACCTGGGCCAATTGCTCCACGACCTGCCCGACCGAGGCACCGGTGAGGTTCAGGAAGGTGTCCGCCGCAGGACGTGGTACGTGGTCGGGCCACGGCTCATGCCGCGGCGCAGGGCCTGGCCCGGACGGTTCGCCAGACCTCGCAACACGCAGCAGGATGTGGCCGAGAAGAGCGGACTTGCCGCAGCCGGGTGGGCCGGTCACCGCGAGTACGCCGTGGTCGGCGTCGGTCAGCCAGTCGGCGATCCGGTTCCGATCCTCGGACCGCCCGACGAACAGCCACGCCAGCTCACCGGAGGGGGAGCCGGCCCGGACGGGAGCGAGCGTCGTATCCGGGACGGCCGGACCAGCGCCGGAGTCTCCGGGCAGGACATCGGGCGGTGTCACGGACGCCGCCTCCGTGCGTGGCCGTGCGTAGTCCTCCAGCGTCATGATCACGGGCTCGGCCGGTTCGGCCCGGCGCACCAGGACCTCGTCCCCCGCCAACTGGTACCAGACCCGGCCCGGCTCCAGCAGATCCTGGATGCGCTGAGCCAGATCCCTGAGGCGAATGTGGCTGTAGTTGCCGGAGAACTCTTCCAATACCGTGGTGAGCACCTCGCGGAAGGACGCCAGGTACCCCCTGCCCTGGTCGGCTCCCGAGCCGATGATCACCAGGTGTTCAGCGGCGCGCTGCTCCACGACGTACGCCAGCAGCTTGTCGATGAAGCGGGCGGCGCCGCACGCCTCGACGACCACGACCGCCCAACAGTCCTCGCGAGCCCGGCTGCGGAACTGTTGGACGAGGTATTCGCCCAGCTCGGCAGGCCTGATGCTGTCGTCCTGGTCGTCGATGCCCGCACCGCGCACGGCGAGCAGGGCCGTGTCCTCGTTCGACTCGCCGTGGCCGAACCAGAGCAGCATGGAGTTGCGGGGCGGGCGTGCCCCGGACCACTCACGCAGCCGGGTCTTGACGGCCCCGCTGGTGCGATCCTCTCCCTGCCACGGTCGGTGCTCGCCGCCCCAGACGCTCAACAGCTCGGCGACGTCTTCCGCCTCCGCGACGACTCCGTCGAGCACGGGGAAGCGGCCCGTGTCGACGTACGTGTCCATCGGCAGTGTGATGATGGCGAAGCCGTCGTCCTGGCCGAGGTGTCCGGGAGAGCCTCCGTCCGGCCTGTCACGGTGCATGCGACCCTACCCCCCATGTTCGATTCTCTGCGTGTCCGGGCTCCCGGTCAGCCCACCATGACCAACCGTGTAACCGGGTCGCCGCCAGCGCCCACCTTTACCCGGTACAGGCCGGGCTCATCGAGCAGCACGTGGGCGCTGAGCAGCACGTCCTCACCTGGTACGGGCGTCAACAGCGGCCTGCGGACCGGCTCCTGGAGCGTCTCGGCACCGGCGTCCTCCACCAGGCAGCTGACCTGGTCCGGGGCCTGCTCGGTGCGAGCCACAACCTCGAAGGCGGTACCGACCGGGACCCGGTCGGGGGTGTCGAGCCCCAAATCGGCGCCGCCGAGGCGGGCACCGCGCCGATTTCCGGTGAGCAGGCCGCGAGCAAAGTCGAGGACTGAGCCGGTAACGGCGAGGGCGGCGTGCTGCTGGGCGACGGGATAGGTTTCCACGTCGCCGTGGGTAGTGGAGTAGCGGTAGACGGTGCCGTCGCCGCCGTGGTCGTACTCGACGAGTCGGCCGATCTCGTCACGCAGGAGTTCGCCGTCGTCGTGCCGGTCGTAGCCGAGGTGCCGAGCCTCCACCACGCCGTCCCGAATACGCAGCGACTGGGTAGTCGGCTGGGCGATGCCCTCCACGATGCGGTGGCAGGGAAGCACGACCCCATCGAGCCGAGTGTGCAACTCAAAGGCCTTCCCGGCCAGTTCGCGGTCACCGCCGATGGCCTCCACGTCACCGGGCGTCAGTGCCACGACGTCGTCCCCCGTGTCCAGGCAGCGGTAGCTGGGTAGCAGGTCGTGAACGCCCGGCAGGGTGCGGGCCAGCCGGCTCAGGTTCTTCGCGGGGAGGCCCAGCATGCCGTGGCCGCTGTTGAGGATCTCCATGGCCTTGACGGCACCATGGAAAGGCGTGCCCACGGTTAGCACGGCACGGACGTTGTCCAGGGCACCTGGGATCAGTCCGAGCGCCGCGGTCAGCAGTCCGCCCATGGAGTGCGCGACGAGGACGATGCGGGCGGGCCGTTGGTCGGGGGCGGCGGCGCGGGCGGCCTGGCATTCGCGGTGGGCGCGCCAGTCGCTGAGGTGCTGGTCAATCCGGTCGGCCAACAGCCTGGCGTTGTGTTCGACGGGCAGCCGCCAGTCGTAACCGAACTCGCCGATGGCGGAGGGGTGGACGACAGCCTTCCGCAGACCTTTGATCAGCGGCGTGTAAGGCTCGAACCCGCCGGTCAGCGGCATCCAGGCGGGCATCTGCAGCAGTCGGCCGGGCACCACCCGGCCGAGTCGGCCCACCCGCTCGTCGTCGGTCAGCGCAAGCGGGTCCATGCCGTTCTTGAGATCCCAGCGGGCGGCGTACTCCGCCACCTTGCGCATGCCCCACAACATGCGGCCCGTCGCGGCCTCGTATAACTCCGTACCCATGATCCCTGGCACGACCAGGATGGCGTCATGCGTGACCCCGGGTCGGACCGGAGGCCGGTCCCGACCAATCATTGAATCCATGGAACGACGTTACTTGAGGCAAGGCCGCGAAGTTAAGGATCAGTCGGCGAGTACGTAGAGCGCTCGGCCGAGTTTCTTGATCAGGCCGCGATGGGCCTACTGGGACTGAACCGCCCCGGCTTCGGTGGAGACTCGATTTCGGGTAAGGATTCGAGTCATGGCACGTCCCTCCTCCTGCCCGCCTGAGCTGCGGCGTCGTGCGGTGCGCATGGTCGCCGAGGTCCTCGGCGACCACCCGAACGAGTCGGCCGCGCTGCGGGCCGCCGCGGAGAAGCTCGGTATCGGCTCGGCCGATGGTTCGCCGCGACCACGAAGCAGACCCGCCTCGTGCTCGATGCCCTGGAGATGGCCCTGTGGCAGCGCGACCGCGACGGACGCCCGCCCCTGCCAGGCGAGTTGGTACATCATAGCGACGCAGGAAGTCAGTGCACGTCATTCCGCCTGGCCGAGCACCTCGATGCCGCCAGCGTCGCAGCCTCCAGCGGATCCGTCGGCGACGCCTACGACAACGCCCTCATGGAGTCCGCGATCGGCCTGTTCAAAACGGAGCTGATCAAGCCGCGGCGGCCCTGGCGGGCTCTGGCGCAGGTCGAGCTGGCGACCGCCGAATGGGTCGACTGGTACAACCACCGTCGACTCCACGGTGAGACAGGCCACGTCCCGCCCGTCGAATACGAGAACGCCTACTACCTCACGACAGCAAAATCGCAGGTCACCATCACCTCCTAATGTTGTTGTCAAGCAGCTGATGTGACGGGGAGTGCATGCTCGTAGTGCTTCCCGTCACGAATGAGGGCCCAGAGGACGTTGACGCGTC
>NZ_JOGH01000112.1:0-22370 GCF_000721345.1 Kitasatospora sp. NRRL B-11411
GGGGGGTGGGGGCGGCCGGGGACGGGGCCGGGGCCAGGCCGTAGCGGGTCAGCAGGTCGGTGACGGCGAGTTCGAGGCCGGCCGCGCGGGCGAGCAGGGACGGGTCGGCGGTGGTGCGGAGCAGGCCGCGGGCCGAGCCGGTGCGGCCGCGGCGGGCCAGCAGGCGTTCGGCGATCCGCTCGCGTTCGCGGGGCGGGAAGTAGCCGAACGCCTGGCGGAGCGCGGGCAGGCCGCGCAGGAAGTCGCCGGTCGGCAGCCGGGTGACGATCGCGTCCAGGGCGTCGAACAGGGAGGCGTCGGCGGCGGCGTCGAGGGCGGGACCGGTCAACTGCTCGCGGGCCAGCACGAACAGCCCCGACAACCAGTCGCCGAGCCGGGCCGGCTCGCCCGCCAACGCCCGGGCCTGCCGGGCGACTTCGTCGGGGGAGACCGTCGTCGCCGGGTCGTCCGCGCTTCCGCTCGCGGCCTTGGGCCCGTCGGCGGTCAGGGACCAGCGCAGGCCGAGGGCGGCGCCGCGCAGGTCCGGGGGTGCGGCGGGGTCGGCGGCGACGCGGGTGGCGGTGGCGAGGGCGGCCGGGCGGGTGAGGGTGAGGACGGGGGCGGCGTGGCGGAGGGCGTCGCGGACGGCGGTGGCGGCGCGCAGGCGGGCGTGGTCGACGCCGGTGCCGCCGTGCAGGCCCTCGGCCAGCCACAGGGCGCGGTGCAGGGCCGCGTCGACCAGACCGGCCAGCCGTGGGTCGGCGGCGACGCCGTACACCCGGTCGTGCCGCCACAGGTCCAGGGTGGTGGCCAACACCTCGCCCACCGCGCCGAGTTCGGGCACGTTGCCGAGCCGGGCGGTGAGCGTGTCGAGGAGTTCGCCGGTCAGCGTGCCGACGCCGCACAGGACGGCGTCGAACAGCAGCCCGGCGAGGGCAGCCGGGTCGGTGCCGGTGTCGCGGGCCCGGCCGGCGAGGGCCACAGAGGCCGCGTCGGGCAGCCGGGCCCCGTACGCCCCGGCCTCGATCAGGGCGGCGTCGCGCCGGTGCGCCCAGCCCTGCGGGTCGGGCTCCCAGCGTTCGGTGAAGACCGGGTCGCCGCCGCCGGTCGGGCCGTCCGCCCGGAGGTGGCCGGGCACTCCCAGCACCCGTAGCCGGTGCAGGAAGCGGCTGCGGCGCAGGCCGTCCGGGGTGGTCAGGTCGGCGGTGGCGGGGCGGCCCGGTTCGACGCCGCAGACGGCCTGTTCGGCCGCCACGTCGTGGACCAGCGGCGGCGCGGGCGTGTCCGGGTGCAGCCGGCCGCGCCGGGTGCCGGTGCCGGCCGCGACCAGCGCCCGGACCAGCGGGTCGGCGCCGGTGGTCGGACGTTCGCGCCCCTGCCAGGGCAGCGGCTGCTCCAGCGCCTCGCCGACCAGCCCGGAGGCCAGGCCGTCCAGCACGTCCGCCCGCGAGCGCACCCGGTGCCCGCGCATCGCCGCCAGGCCCTCGGCCAGGGTGCGGGCCGCGATCAGGTCGGCCGTCGACACCGGCACCCGCTCCTTCCGCAGCCGCCGCACCACCTCCTCGACCAGGCCGTCCGCCGCGCCCTGCGGCCCGCGCTCCCACAGCAGTTGGTAGTAGCCGGGGGAGGGCATGCCGGACTGGTAGCCGCCGAACGCGTCCAACTGGGCGAAGGAGTACGGCACCAGGTGGCTGCCGCCGACCGCACCCTCCGGTGGCCGCGGCACCTCCGGCCAGCCGTCCGCCGTCGGGCTGTCCGCCGTCAGGTCGTCCGTGGCCGGGTCGTCCGTGGCCGGGGCGTCCGCAGCCGCGCCGTCCGCGGTCGGGTCGTCCGCAGTGGGCCCGTCCGCGACCAGCGTGCGCAGCGCGGGCGTGTGGAAGCCGCCGGTGACCACCAGCACCGGGCCGTCGCCGCGGGCCAGCGCGGCCCGCACCCAGCGCGCCATGTACGCCTCGCGGGCGGTGTCGCCGGCGTCGGCGGCCGCGTCGCCGCGCACCAGCGCGAAGTAGGCGTCCAGCCGTTCGGCCAGGCCGGCCGGGTCGGGGAGTTCGACCAGGCCGTCCCACAGGGTGTCCGGCGAGTCGGTGCCGAACGCCCGGCACAGCCGCTCGGTGGCCTCCGCGTACCGGGCCTCGGCGTCCGCGAACCGGTTCGCCAGCGGGCGGGCCCGGTCGGTGAACGCCGGGTGCCAGGCCGGCAGGTCGACGAAGCGCACCTGCGCGCCCGCCGCCCGGCCCTCGGTCAGCGCCACCCACTCCGGCGAGTACGCGCACAGCGGCGCCCAGGAGGTGGCCGTCCGCTCCTCGTCCCGGTAGTGGCTGAACACCGCGACCGGCAGTTCGTGGCCGAGCAGCAGTTCGTCCAGCCGCGGGTTCAGGTCCGCCGGGCCCTCGATCAGCACGTGCGCGGGCCGCAGCTGCGCGACGGTGCGGGCGACCAGCGCCGCGCAGGCCGGGGAGTGGTGCCGGACGCCCAGGAAGACCGCCTCCGGGCGCTGCGCCGTCCCCGCCATCAGTCGGCCAACAGGTGCCGGGCGTCGTACAGTTCGCGCCAGCGGCCGCCCTTGCGGCGCTCGGCCTGCTGCTCCAGGAAGCGGCGCAGCCGGGCCAGGTCGTCCGGGCTGTCCTTGGCCGCGGTGCCGGCCAGGCAGGTCACCAGGTCCGCGGCGCTGCCCGGCTCCTGGCGCAGGAACCAGCCGCGCACGCCGACCGCGTGCGCCACCGACACCGCCTCCGCCGTGCTCAGCACCGCCGAGGACGGGCCCTTGCCGCCGTCCGGCGCGCGCAGCTCCCGGAAGGTCGCCACCAGCACCTCCAGCAGGTCCCGGTCCGGGGCCGGCTCGACGCCCGAACGGCGCAGCAGTGCGGCCGACTCGGCCTCCACCAGGGCCACTTCGGTGGCGAAGTCGGCGATCGGGAAGACCGTCTCGAAGTTGAACCGGCGCTTGAGCGCGGCGCTCATCTCGTTGACGCCCCGGTCCCGGGTGTTCGCGGTGGCGATCACGTTGAACCCGGGGACGGCGAACACCATGCCGTCCGGCCCGTCCAACTCCGGTACCGCCAGCACCCGTTCGGACAGCAGCGAGAGCAGGCAGTCCTGCACCTCCAGCGGGCAGCGGGTGATCTCCTCGAACCGGACCACCTTGCCCTGCGCCATCCCCTTGAGCATCGGCGCGGGCACCAGCGAACGCGTCGACGGGCCCTCCGAGACCAGCAGCGCGTAGTTCCAGCCGTACTTGATCTGGTCCTCGGTGGTCGCCGCCCCGCCCTGCACCGTCAGCGTGGACGTGCCGCTGACCGCCGCCGCGATCAGTTCCGACAGCAGCGACTTCGCCGTCCCCGGCTCGCCCACCAGCATCAGCCCGCGGTTCGTCGCCAGCGTCACCAGCGCCCGTTCCACCAGCGCCGCGTTCCCGACGAACTTCCGGCTCACCCCGGCCCGTTCGTCACCCACCACGAAACTGCGCGCCGCCCGCAGGCTCAACTCCCAGCCCGGCGGCCGCGGATCCCCGTCCCGCTCGCGCAGCACCGCCAACTCCTCCGCGAAGCGCACCTCGGCGGGCGGCCGCTGCAGGTCGGGACGGTCGGCGGTCGGAACGGGCATCGCGCAATCCTCGGGGCAGGCATCGGTCGGGTACGGGGCGATCCTCTCAAGCCCCCGCGGGCCGCCCGGTCCCGGGCTGCCACCCGGCCGGCCGACCACCGCGCACCGACGGTATCCGGCACCGCCGACAGCGCCAGCGACAGCGAACGGGCCGGGCCGGGCGGGAGCGGGCCGGGCCGGGCGGAAGGGGGGCGGGAGCGGGCCGGGCGCGGACCGTCATGGTTCTGCAACAGCTCAGGCCGCCGCCCGGGACCGCCACCGGGCGGCGGTTACGTTGGGCCGATGAGTCTGACGATCGAAGAGGTCACCGCCGCCGGGGCGGCCTGGGTGTGGCTGCCGGACGACGCCGAGGTCGTCGAGGACGCCGGCTACACGATCCTGCGGCTGCCCGACTACTACAACTTCGACCTGTCGGTCGTCTCCTTCACCCCCACCGGCCCGCTCCCCGCCGCCGTGGACGCCGTCCTCGCCCGGGCCCGGACGCTCGGACCGCCGGTGCTCGACTGGCAGGTCCTGCTCGGCGGCCCGCCCGGACTCGGGGACGAACTGGCCGCCCGCGGCGGCCGGATCAAACTCGACCTGGAGATCCTGGCCGCGGACCTGTCCGCGGGCGCCCCGGACCTGCGCCCGCCCGAGGTGGCGGTGGAACTGCGCTGGGCCACGGACTTCCCGACCGTCCGGGACGGGGCGCTCGTCGAGACCACCGGCTTCGGCGGCGCCCTCCCGCCCGCCTCGCAACTGGAGCACGCGGCGCACCGGAACGCGCGGGCCGCCGCGGAGGGCCGGGGCGGCCGGCTCGTCGCCTACGTCGACGGCGAACCCGTCGGCACCGGCGGCGTCGCCCTGGTCGACGGCGTCGCCCGCCTGACCGGCGGCGTGGTCGCCCCGCCCTGGCGGGGCCGCGGCGTCTACCGCGCCGTCCTCGGGGCCCGGCTCGCCCACGCGGCGGCCCACGGCGCACGCATGGCCCTGGTCAAGGGCAATCCCCGCACCTCCGGGCCGATCCTGCGCCGCTCCGGCTTCACGGCCTTCGGCCAGGAACCGGTCTACGCCCTCCCGTTGGGGTGAGCCGCCGCCCGGCAGAACCCGAGGCCGCCCGTCCCGGGGCTCAGACGGGGACGTTGCGGATGACGGCGTCGGTCAGCGGGCTGAGCTGCTTGACCAGCTCGTTGAAGTCCCCGGTGCGGCCGTCGGACCACTGGGCCATGCCGATGAGCATGCCGGTCCCGTAGCTCACGAAGTCCTGCACGAAGCCGCTCTCGGGCGGCAGTTCGCGCAGGCCCGAGTCCCGGGGCGGGTACTGGACCGCGACCTGGTAGTGGGTGGCGTCCAAGGCCAGCTGGTTGATCAGGTGCGGGAGGGTGGTCGGGTCCTTCATGGTGAACAGCGCCAGCCGGTACCGGTTGCCGACGGCGTCCCGGTACAGGGCCAGGTCGATGCCGAGGCAGCCGTGGGCCTGGGTGATCAGCCCGGCCAGGGTGGGGGTCACCAGGTCCGCCCCGGTGCAGTCCGAGTCGGCCGCGTCCGCGACCAGGGTGTAGCCCTGCACCTTCTCCGGGAAGACGGACAGCGGGATCACCGCCCCGGGCCCGCCGGACGCCGCCGGGGCCGGAGCGGACGAGGCGGACGACACGGGCGGGGCGGACGGCGCGGCGGCGGGGGCCGGCTTCCGGTCGTGGTAGGCGTACGCGCCCGCGCCCACCGTGGCCAGCACGATGGCGGCCGACAGGAGCAGCAGCCCGCGCCGGGAGCGGTGACGGGGCGGCTGCTGCTGTTGCGCGGTCTGCCGGTCCGCCTGCCGGGCCCGTTCGGCGGCGCTGGGCTCCTTCACCGCGTTGTCCTTCTCGAACTCCCTGACGAATTCTTCCCACAGATCGTCACCGGATCCACGCATAGTCACAGCCCCAGGACCTTAGTGATCTCCGCCCCGGTTGGGAAGTACACAATCCGACCCGGTCGGCGGGGTCAGCGCAGGCCGGTCAACTCCTCCAGGTCGGCGAGGACTTCGGAGGCGGTGACGGGGTCGAGCCGGGCGAACGGGCGCAGGTGGCGGGCGGTGGGGGAGTAGGGGCCGGTGCGGGTGCCCAGCCAGACCTCGCGGAGGGTCTGGTCGGGGAGTTCGGCGGCCGGGCCGAGCGGGAGGCCGGGGTCGAGGGAGACGGTCAGGCGGTGGCCGTCCGGCAGGAGTTTGCGCAGCGAGAAGCGGGTGCCGTTGCCGTCGGTCTCGCCGTGCGACCAGTCCGGGCCGCGCCGGGCCAGCGCCTGCGCCGCCTCGGCCGGGACGGTGCGGCCCTCGAACCGGGGCAGCCGGTGTCCGGCGGCCTCTTCGGCGGTCAACGACCGTACCGGGCGGCCGAGTTGCGGGAACGGCTGGATGACGAGGTAGTCGGTGAAGAGTTCCGCCCAGGCCGGCAGGTCGGTGCCGAGCCGGGCGGGGTGGGCGAGCCGGACGGCGGCGTCCGCGGGCAGCTCGAAGGGCTTGTCGTCGAGGTCGGCGAAGGTGCGGTCCTCGGCGATCCGGAAGGCCCCGGCGGCCTGCGCGGCGCCGCTGCCGGTGGTCCACAGCAGCCGCCGGCCGAGGTGGGCGAGCAGCGGGTGGGTCAGGAACAGCGTCCGGAACTCGTCCGCCGCCCAGGCCCGTTCGGTGACCATGGCGGTCTCCAGCCGGGCGGTCTGCTCGGCGCCGACCACCCGCAGCTCCTTCTTCAGCGCGGCGTACCGCTTGCGGGCGGCGGGCGCCAGCTCCGGGTCGTCCTTGGCGGCGGGCGCGGGCGGCGCGGCCCGGCGGCGGCCCGTGCCGTCCAGCACGTACGGGAGCAGCTGGTCGTCCAGGGCGACGGTGAACGTCCGCGTCCCGTAGTCGAGGACGGCCGTGCCGTCGGCCGTCAGGCCGAGGTCGGGCACCAGCCGGTCGGCGAGCCGGTCGGGCGTCAGGCCCAGCTCCAGGGCGACCTCGGCGATCTTCTCCTGGGCCCGGGCTCGGACGCCCTGGTAGCGCACCCGCTGGGCGATGCCGTGCAGTTGGGACAGCGCGGTGTCGGTACCGATCGCCGCCAGCACGTCCAGGCCCTCGGCGGCCCGCCGCCCGGCCTGCTGCCCCGGCCACCGGCGCACCACCGGCGCCAGCCGGCGGGCGGTCTCGTCGTCGCCGAACTCGCCCAGCAGCGACAGCGCCCAGCTCTCCCGCGCGGGCATCCCGGCCAGCCGCCACTCCTCGAACACCGCCCAGCAGAACGCCGGCCACGCCCCCGGCGCGCACGCCTCGGCCACCAGCGCCAGTCCCGGGTACGGGGCGCCGGACTTCGACAGCGCCAGCATGACCAGCACGTCCCGCACCGCCGCCGCGGGCAGCACCGCCCCCGAGCGCAGCGGCAGCGGCGGCAGCAGCACCGGGTCCAGCCACGGCGGCGGCTCCGGCAGCCGCGCGGGCAGCGCCCCCACCAGCGGATCCACCGCCAGCACGGCACCCACCGCCTCCGCCGCCGCAGCCCCGTACCGCCCGGCGACGGCCGCCCGCAGCGCACCCGCCCCGCCGCCGTCCGCAGCCCCGCTGCCGTCCGCAGCCCCGCCGCCGTGGCCCTCCGGCCCGCTGCCGCCGTCCGCTCCGCTGCCGCCGTCCGGCCCGGACGCGATCAGGCGCAGGGCCTGTTCGGCGGCCGTCCGGCGCGGGCCGGGCTCGCCCAGGGCGTCCGGTACGAGCAGCAGCGCGCCCGCGGTCCCGTGCCGGGCGAACCACGAACGGGCCGTGGTGCGAACGGACTTGCGGGTGGTCAGGCCCTCCGCCATCAGCCGGGCCGCCGCCACGTCCAGCACCGGCAGCAGCAGCGGCGCCAACTGAGCGGGGCGCATCAGGGCGGTGCGCACGGCCACCGGGACGGCCGCCCGGCCGTACTTGGCGAGCACCGGGCGCAGCGTCTCCAGCCCGTAGTACAGCTCCTCGGGCCGCCAGTCGGCCAGCAGCGGGGACATCACCTCCACCGGGGCCTGCCACAGCACCTGGCAGGCGGCCCACAGGCTCCGGGCGGCGGCGAACTCGGCCGCGCCGACCGCCGCCCAGTCGGTGTCCTCGGGGTGGCTGTGCCAGGCGTCGGAGCGCCGCGCGGGCTCCGTCCACAGCTCCCGTTCACCGTCCTGCCAGTGCAGTTCGGGCTCCTCGTCGGCGGTCAGGCCGGTCAGCACCTGCGGTTTTCCGGCCCGGCGCGGCCGCTGCCACGGCGGGGAGGCCAGCACGGCGGGCCACTCCGCCACGTCGGCGACCGGCCCGGCCGGGTTCGCGGCGGGCAGCGCGCGCAGGAACGCGGCCGTCGCCGGGTCGAGTTGCTCCAGCCGCTCCAGCAGCGCGGGCAGCCGTCCGGACGCGGCCGCCCCGCGCAGTGAGCGCTCCAGCAGGTGCCGGGCCGTCACCCCGCCGTCCTGCACGGCGGCCGCCAGCAGGCGCAGCGCCCGCACCGGGTAGCGTTCCACGGCCCGCAGCAGGACGGGCTGCACGGCCCGGTCGTCGATCCGCGCCAGCAGTGCGCCGAACGCCTCGTCGGAGGGGAACTCCAGCAGCAGTTCGGCCAGTTGACCGGCCTCCCGGCCGCTGTCCAGGTGGCGCAGCGCCAGGGCGGGCATCGGCGCCGCGGCGGTGCCGAGGCCGTCCGCGGCGGTGGCCGCCGGGCGCGCCCACCACTGGTACCGGGTCAGCCGGGGGAGCAGCCGGTCGACCTGCTCCGGGCGGCCGAGCGCGCCCACCAGCAGCGACCACACCGGCCGGCTCGGACGCTCCGGCAGCTCGTCGATCCACTCGTCCACCCAGTCGGTCCGCTCCGGGAACAGGAACGCGGCCCCCACCCGCCGCTGCGGCCCCCCGGTCCGGGCTGCCCCGACCTCCGCCAGGGCCGCCCGGTACGCGTCCTCGTCGGCGACGGACAGCAGGTGGCGGGCCCAGCGCAGCACCTTGGACTGCGCCTCGCCGTGGCTGAACACCTGGTTCGGGTCGGCGGGCCGCAGGCACGGCCGGGGACAGCCGGGCCGGGAACGCCAGTACTCGACCTCCATGGTCTCGACGGCGGCCCGGGCGGCGAACGCAGGCCCGTGCCGGACCGTCCAGGCGTCCATCAGCGCGGCCCCGCCCGCGTCGTCGTCCGCGTACAGCGCGGGCAGCATCGCACTGACGCCCGCCGCGCCGCCCGGATCGGCCGCCCCGCCCAGGTACGCCCGGACCGCTCCGACCAGCGCCGGGTCCGACTCGTCGGCCGCGCAGACCTGTTCGATCCACTCCCGGTGCTCGGCGATCAGCGCGTCCTCGAAGGCCACCGCGTCCGGCCCCGGCCACTCGGCCGGCGATACCGCCCGGCCCCCGCGCCGCGGCACCACCGCCGCCCGCCAGGCCGCCGGCCACTGGAAGGCGTCCTCCCCGGCCGCGCCGCCCCCGCGGACCTGCTCCCCCTGCTCCCGCTGCTCCCCCTGTTGCACCGCACCCTCCGCACCGCCGTCCGACCACTCGTCGGGCCTCACCCTAGCCAGCCGCCCCGACAGCGCCGCCCCGGGCCGGAGAGGGGCCCGGGGCGGCCGGCCGGGCCGGTCAGTCGGCGGTCAACTCCTCCAGGTCCGCCAGGAGTTCGGACGCGGTGACCCGGTCCAGGTCGGCCAGGCGCTGGTCGTAGGTGCGGTGGCTCGGCCAGTAGTCGCCGGGGCTGGTGCCCAGCCAGACGGCGTCGAAGCTCTGGTCGCCCAGGTCGTTGACGATGCCGACCGCGATGCCCGGGTTGAGGTCGAGCACCAGGCAGCGGCCCTCCGGCAGCGGCTTGTAGAACCAGGGCTCCACGCCCGCGTCCTGCGGGGTGCCGCGCTGCCAGCCGCGCTTGGTCAGCCCGAGCAGCCGGCCGACCGGGACGCGGCGGCGCTCGAACCGGTGCAGCCGGTGCCCGGCGCCCTCCTCCTCGGTCAACTCCACGACCGGGCGGCCCAGTTGGCGGAACGGTTGGAGCAGCTCGTAGTCCGCGAACACCTCCGCCCAGGCCGCCGTGTCCGCCCCCAGGTGCAGCGGGTGGGCGAGTCGGACGACGGCGTCCTCGGGCAGGGTGTACTCCTCGTCGTGCAGGTCGGCGAGGGTGCGGTCCTCGGCGACCCGGAACGCGGTGCCGTCGGCCGTCCAGACCAGTCGGCGCACCAGGTGCCACAGTAGCGGGTGGCCGAGCAGCAGGGTGCGGAACTCGCTTGCGCTCCAAGCCCGTTCGGTCACCATCGCGGCCTCCAGCCGGGCGATCTGGTCGGCGGCCAGCGTCCGGACGTCCTTCTTCAGCGCGGCGAACCGCTTGCGCTCGGCGGGCGCGAGTTCCGGGTCGTCCTTCGCGCCCGGCGCGGGCAGGTCCTTGCGCCGCTTGCCGTCGGCGTCCAGCACGTACGGGCGCAGCTGCTCGTCGAAGCCGACGGTGAACGTCCGGGTGCCGTAGTCGATGACGGTGGTGCCGTCCTCGTCCAGGCCGAGGTCCGGCACCAGGCGGTCGCCGAGCTGTTCGGGCGTCAGGTCGAGCGCCTCGGCGATCTCGGCGATCTTCTCCTGGGCGCGGGCCTTCAGGGCCTTGAACTTCACCCGCTGGGCGATGCCGTGCAGCTGCATCAGGGCGACGTCGGTGCCGATCTCGGCCAGCACGTCCAGCCCCTCCACCGCCCGCTGGTGGGCGCCCTGGCCGGGCCACTCGCGCAGCAGCGGGGCCAGCCGGCGGGCGGTGTCGTCGTCGCCGAACCCGCCGAGCACGTGCAGCGCCCAGCCGTCCTTGGACGGCATCCCGGCCTGCCACCACTCCTCGAACACCGCCCAGCCGAACGCCGCCGCCGTGTCGGCCCGCAGCACCTCCGCGACCGCCGCCAGCCCCGGGTACGGCTCGCGCGGCCGGCCCAGCTGCAGCGCCGTCACCAGGTGCCGCACCGCCGACACCGGCAACGCCCCGCCGCCGTCGGCCAGTTGGAGCTGCGGCAGCACCTCGGGCCGCAGCCAGTCCGGGAACTCGGGCAGCTTCGCGGGCAGCGCGTTCTCCAGCGGATCGGAGCCCAGCGCGTCCCCGACCACCGCCGCGGCCTCGGCGCCGTACCGCTCGGCCACCGCCGCCAGCAGGACCTCCGCGCCCTCCTGCGCGGCGACCAGCCGCAGCGCGTGCTCCGCCGCCGCCCGGGCCCGCCCGGCCTTGCCGACCGCCGCCGGAACCAGCAGCAGCGCACCCGCCACCCCGTGCCGGGCGAACCACGAACGGGCCACCGGCTGAACGGACTTGAGCCGCACCAGGACGTCCGCCATCACGCCCGCGGCGGCCGCGTCCAGCACCGGCAGCAGCACCGGCGAGGTCTGCGCGGGCTGGGACCGCGCCGCCTCGTGCAGCAGCGGCAGCACGGCCGTGCCGTACTTGGCCAGCAGCGGCTGCCCGGACAGGCCGATGTCCAGCAGCGCGCGCCGGTCCCAGGACGCCAGCAGCGGGGTCATCACCTCCACCGGGCCCTGCATCAGGACCCGGTAGAGGTGCCAGACCGAACCCTGCGTCCGGGCCCGCTCCGCCTCCGCCGCCCAGTCGGCGCCGAGCGGAAGCTGCCAACGCACCTCGGCGGAGCCCGCGAACTCCGCCAACTCGCCCTCCGCCAACAGCAGTTGCGACGACTCGTCGACGCTGAGGCCGGTCAGCACCCGGGCCTTGCGGACGGTGCGCGGCCGGCTCCACGGCGGGGCGACCAGCAGCGCGGGCAGCAGCTCGGGCCCGGCCTCCGGCAGCGGCTCCCGCGCGCCCTCCAGCGTCCGGACGAAGTCGGCGCTCTCCCCGTCCAGCCGGGACAGCAGCTCCGGCAGCCGCGAACGCAGCGCCCCCACGTGCCCGTTGAGCATCCGCCGGGCCGTGCTCCCGGCAGCGCCGCCGCGCCGGGCCGCCGCCGCCAGCACCCGCACCGCCCGCACCGGCTGCCGCCGGGCCGCCTCCAGCAGCGCCACCCGGACGTGCTTGTCGGCGATCCGGTCGACCATCTCCGCCATCACCCGGTCGGTCGGGAACGCGCCCAGGCACTCCGCGTACCACTGCGAGTCGTACCCGGGACCGTCCGGCGCCGCCCCGACCCGCACCAGCTCCGCCGCGGCCGACCCCACCCCGTCGGCGAGGGTCGACACCAGCGCCTGCCGCCAACTGCCCGACAGCAGCCCGCCCGCGCCCCCGAACCGCTCCACCTGCTCCGCACTGCCCAGCGCGTACGCCAGCAGGGTCCGCACCAGCGGATCGTCCGACCCCTCCGCCAGGCAGCCGTCCACCACCTGGGCCCGCTCCGGCGCCAGGTACGCGGCCACCGCCCGCCGCAACGCCGGGTCGAACCCCCCGCCCGGCGCCGCACCCAGCGCCCCGTCCAGCTCCGCCAGCGCCTCCCGGTACGCGCTCTCCCCGACCCCGGCCAGCACCTCGCGGACCGCCGCCAGGACGCCGAACTGGAACGACAGGTGGTACGTCGCGATGGGCGGAGCGCCGGCGAACGCCACCCGGCCGGTCCGCCACCTCTCGCGCACCGGGTGGACGTCCAGGTCGAACAGCCGCAGCGACGCCCGCAGCGCGAACCCCAGACCGAACCGCACCACCCAGGAGTCGACCAGCCGCCGCGCCCAGCCCTCGTCGGCGCGCGAGCGCAGCAACCGGGCCACCCCCACCGCCCCGAGCGGATCCGGCACCCCCGCCAGGTGCGCCCGGACCACCCGCACCGCCTCCGGATCCGACTCCTCCGACCTCAGCGCCAGCTCCAACGGCTCCCGCTCCTCCGCGAGTTCCCGCTCCTCCGCCGCCACGGCCCCCGCCGCGTCCCACACCGGCCGCCAGGCCGCCACCGGCACCGTGCCACCCCGCCGCGGCACCACCCACGGCCGCCACGCCCCGGGCAGCACGAACACGTCCTCGTCCGGCAGCCCGACCACCTCGACGGCCACCTCGGCGGGCTCGACGGCCCCGACCACCTCGACGGGCTCGACGGCTTCCGCGGGCACCTCCGCCCCGCCCACCGCCCGGTAGCCCTTGCGCTCCTTCTCCGCGACCAGCTTCGCCAGGTGCCCGGCCGCCGCCCCCGCGTCGGCGAACTCCTTCACCTGCAGCCGCCCGTCACTGCCGATCCGCCCGTAGCGCACCCGCACCGAGACCCCGTCGGCCTCCGCCTCCCAGAACTTCGACGAACCGTCGCCGACCAGCTCCCAGCGCCGCACCGTTCCTCCCAACACCCCGACCGGCAGCGAACACCGCCAGACCGGCCCCCGATCGGCCGATCACCTCCCGGCACCCTAACGAGCACCCAGGACAGCAGAACGGCCCGGTCGGTCAGAGCCCTCGGTCCGCTGCCGGGTTCTCACTCCTCGACGTCCGCCGGCGCCCGGCGGAGCTCGGGGAGAGCCAGGGTGCCGGCGCCGATGAGCAGCAGGAGGGCTGCTTGGGCGGCTCCAGCGCCGGACGAAGGGTCGTGCAGCGGCCAGGCCCAGATCCTGGGCCGGTTGAAGACGAGTCCGAAGGAGACGCAGAAGAAGGGGAAGACGGCCGTGGCCACCGAGGCGAAGCGTTCCCCCACGAGCCACCGGAGGACGAGGGCCAGACCGAGGTAGCCGGCGAAATCGCGGGCCATAGCCGCCGCAGCCTGACCGGCTCCGCCCACGGACAGAGCGGTGCCGGTAGCCACGCCGACCAGTACGCACAGGGCCATGAAGGCGGCGTCCCAACGGCCGACGGCGCGGACCGCGACGCGTTCCGCCAGGCGGTCGGCCCGGCCCTGTCCCTGCAGGATCAGGCAGACGGGCAGGAGCGGGAGCAGGCTCGGCAGGGGCAGGTCGAAGGTCAGGCCCCCGATGACAACGGGAACCGGCAACGTGACCGAATCGGTGGCGGAGCCCAGGGCGATGCACAGCAGGAGTCCGGCAGCCACCGCGGGGACCTGCCTGACGCGCAACCACCAGATCACCGGGCCGCCCCGGGCTGTGTGCTGACGGCCTGGTGGAAGTGGGACGGATCGAGGTCCGGCTCGGCGTCGCACCCGGTCAGCGTGGAGGCGTTCCGCTGGAACCACGCGTGCTGCTCTTCGGCCGGCAGCGCCATGACCTGGCGGGCCAGTCGCACCGGGGATTCGCCGTACCGGGCCTCCACCGGCTGGAGGGCCACCCCCGCGGTCAACTCCAGCCAGGCCGCCAGCGGAGCGACGGCCCGGACGCCCGGCCACCGGGCGCCGCGTCCGGCGGCGCACTGGGGCGGGTGGTCCGGGACGGACCTCAGGGCGACCAGGGACTGGATCTCCTCGTGCGTGGGCCGGTCGGACAGGGGCTCCACCGGAGCGAGTCGAGTCACGCCGACAGCGGCAAGGCGCTGCTGAGCCTGCGCGGCCCAATCGGTGATGTCCGCGGCCGCGGACCGCTGTTCGGGCCACAGGCACACCTGCGGAGTCCCCTCCGTGCAGGTCTGTTCACTCGCGGAGCGGGGCTGGGCGGCCCGGAAGCCGAGGGGCTCGGCGATCCAGGCGCCCGCGGCGGTGGCGGCGGCGAGGGCGAGGAACGCGGTCAACCGGAGGGGCGCGCGGAGAGCGTTCCAGAGCCAAGCGGCCGCGATCAGCCCGAGAGCGGCCACGGCGGCGGCGCACACGGCCCGGGTGGCCGGCACCTGGTCCAGCGCGCAGCACTCGGTGAGGTTGCGCCCGTTGAGCTGGCGGACCCAGAAAGCGTCGAGCGTCGAGGGGTAGGCCATCCACCCGAAGCTGGCGACGAGAACCAGCGGAACGGCGAGCAGCCGGGGCAGCGCCAGCCCCAGCACGTAGCCGGCCGCGGCGTGGGCGAGGACGACGAGCAACTCCAGGAGGAGGACGACCGGAACCGACCAGCCGGGGAAGCCACTGGCCTGCGGAACGAACAACGCCACGGCCAGCAGGACGGAGACCGCACCGAGCACCAGGACCGGCGCCAGGACCGACAGCGCGATGGTGGCGGAGGACCGGGCGGGAGCCGTGGCCGGCACGGCGGACCTGCGCACCTTCAGAGCCTCCCAGGCCCCGCAGGCTGCGACGGCGGGTGCGGTGAAGTTGAGCAGGAAAGTGCTCTGGGAGACGACGGACGGCCAGTAGCCGTCGGTGATCCACCCGGTCATGTTGCCGCTGTACATCACGAGCCACACGAACAGCACGGGCGCGACCCGCAACGCGGAGGACGTACGGACGAGGCTGCGCCAGGGCACGGTCACACCTCCCCGGTGACGACACCGGCGTAGGCCGCCTCGGCGCGCCGCTCGGGGGGAACGCCTTCCGGGGCGAGCGCCAGGAACGAGTCGATCGGCCCCTGATGGCGCACCTGCCCGCGGTCGAGCAGCACGACCGCGTCGTAGATCTCCGCGAGGTCCTCGGTCTGGTGGGTGGAGACGACGAAACTGCTGAGGTTCTTCAACTCGCCGATCAGCTCACGGAACACCCCGCGCTGCACCGGGTCCAGCCCCGCGGTCGGCTCGTCCATCAGCACGAGCTGCGCGCCGTGCACCAGGGTCTGGGCGATACCGAGGCGCCGTAACTGTCCTCCCGAGAGCGCGGCGCTGCGCCGGCCCGCGAGCGGGGCGAGTCCGACCCTCCCGATCGCCTGCTCCGAACGCTCCCAGGCTTCGCTGCGGGACATGCCCTTGAGCCAGCCGGCGTAGGCAGCCTGTTCCCGCACGGACAGGCCCGGCACCGGGCGGACCTGCTGGGGGAGCCAGCCGACCTTGCGCCGGTACGCCTTCCGGTCCTTCCTGCTGCGGGTGTCCAGCCCGTCGAGCGTGATGCGTCCGGTCTCGGGCCGGAACGCGGAGGCGATCAACCCCAGCAGGGTCGACTTCCCCGCCCCGTTGGGGCCGAGCAGCACACTGCAGCCCGGGTCGAGCCGCAGGCTGAAGTCTTCCAGGACCCGGGTCCCCCGCCGGTAGCCGAAGGAGCAGTCAGTCACATGAACAGGCACAGTCATCTATCCACTTCGCGGAAACGGGCAGGGGATCTCCGAAACGGGAAGCGGCGACACCTGCGGGATTTCACCGACGGGAAGACCTGCCTGTGCTGCAGGGTGTGCCGTGAAGGTGTCGGAAGCGTGGTGTCGATCTGCTTTCCTCCCTCGCGGATGGAGAGGAGTCGATGCCTCCTGGGGGTGGCGGGCGGGATCCCGGATCGATCCTGCCCCAGGAGCGGGCCGGGCGCAGGGCCTTCCGCGAATACCGCCCGACAAGTGGCTCAGCCCGCCCATCGTGGCGTGCGGAGCGCCATTCGCCCCGTTTGTCGATTTTTGGAAAATTGCGCACCGGGCCGACTTCATCGAATTTCCACCAAGCCGATGGAACCGACTTCGGCGCACGGCAATCTTCCTGCATCGAGCAGGTGTGCCGGTCCGGCTCGAACTTCGCGCGGCTGGAATGCGGATGACCGCCCGCAGGTGTTCGTGCAGCGCCGTGCAGGCATCGTCCCGGGGGCTGCCCGGACGGTCAGAGCCCCCGGTCGCCGCCGGGCTGGGCGGCCAGGGTCTGGGTGGCGATCACCGCGGCCTGGACGCGGCGTTCGACGCCGAGTTTGGCGAGCAGGCGGGAGATGTGGTTCTTGACGGTCTTCTCGGCGAGGAACACCCGCTCGCCGATCTGCCGGTTGGTCAGGCCCTCGCCGATCAGCGCCAGGATCTCCCGCTCACGGTCGGTCAGGTGCGGGAACTCCGGTGCGGGCGCCGGGGCCTCGCCGCGCAGCCGGGCCATCAGCCGGGTCGTCGCGCCCGGGTCCAGCATCGACTGGCCGGAGGCGACGGTGCGGATCGCGGTGACCAGGTCGGTGCCGCTGATCTGCTTGAGGACGTAGCCGGCCGCGCCCGCCATGATCGAGTCGAGCAGCGCCTCCTCGTCGTCGAAGGAGGTGAGCATCAGGCAGGCGAGCTGCGGCATCCGCGAGCGCAGCTCCCGGCAGACCGTGACGCCGTCGCCGTCCGGCAGCCGCATGTCGAGCACGGCGACGTCCGGGCGCAGCGCCGGGACCCGGGCCAGCGCCTGTTCGACCGTTCCGGCCTCGCCGACGACCTGGAAGTCCGGTTCGGAGTCCAGCAGGTCGTGCACCCCGCGGCGGACCACCTCGTGGTCGTCCAGCAGGAACACCCTGATCGGCGCCGGACCCTCGGACATGGCAGTACTCCTCCTCGCGGACCCCTACCCCCGCAGTCTGCCAAACCCGGCCGGCCCGCCGACAGGGCCGGGCGGTCCCGTCCGGCGGACCGTTGGTCCCGAAGCGCGCACGAACGGACATACCGTCACGAACCGGGGCGTGCGGGCAAACCGTCCCCCAAACCCGCCCCATGGACCGGTCAACGCCCCGGGACCGGTGATCCGCTGGGCCAAAGGGTGGGGCTACGCTCCAGCCTGCCCCGGACGGCGGCGGACGTGACCTACATTGACGTGGGAGTTCGCCCGGCGGGCCGGAGCGTCCGGCGGCCGGGGCGCCCCCACCCCGGACAGGAGCAGCACAGTGGTCGATTCCGCCCCCACGGACGGAGGGACGGCCCGGCAGCGGCTGCGCGCCTGGCTGCTGGAGGGCCTGTCCGACATGGCCAAGCAGCACCCCGGACCGCACGCCCAGGCCCCCGACCAGCAGCACGGCCAGCGCTGGTGGAAGGTGATGTGCCTGACCGGCCTGGACTACTTCTCCACCCTCGGCTACCAACCCGGCATCGCCGCGCTCGCGGCCGGCCTGCTCTCCCCGGTCGCCACCATCGTGCTGGTGCTGGTCACCCTGTTCGGCGCGCTCCCGGTCTACCGCCGGGTCGCCCAGGAGAGCCCGCACGGCGAGGGCTCGATCGCCATGCTGGAGCGGCTGCTGTCGTTCTGGAAGGGCAAGCTGTTCGTCCTCGCGCTGCTCGGCTTCGCCGCCACCGACTTCCTGATCACCATCACGCTGTCCGCCGCCGACGCCACCGCCCACCTGGTGGAGAACCCGCACCTGCGCGGCGCGCTCGGCGGCCACCAGGTGCTGATCACCCTGCTGCTGGTCGCCGCCCTCGGCGCGGTCTTCCTCAAGGGCTTCAGCGAGGCGATCGGCGTCGCGGTGGTCCTGGTCGCCGTCTACCTGGCGCTGAACGTGGTGGTGGTCGCCGTCGGCCTGTGGCACGTGGTCACCGCGCCGTCCCTGATCACCGACTGGACGCACGCCCTCAGCCTGGAGCACGGCAACCCGGTCGTCATGGTCGGCGTCGCCCTGGTGGTCTTCCCCAAGCTCGCCCTCGGCCTGTCCGGCTTCGAGACCGGCGTCGCCGTCATGCCGCACATCGAGGGCGACCCGGACGACACCGAGCAGCGCCCCACCGGACGCATCCGCGGCGCCCGCAAGCTGCTCACCACCGCCGCCGTGATCATGAGCTGCTTCCTGATCACCACCAGCTTCATCACCACCCTGCTGATCCCCGCCGACGACTTCCAGCCCGGCGGCCCCGCCAACGGCCGCGCCCTGGCCTACCTCGCCCACCACTACCTCGGCGGCGCGTTCGGCTCGGTCTACGACCTGTCCACCATCGCCATCCTGTGGTTCGCCGGCGCCTCCGCGATGGCCGGCCTGCTCAACCTGATGCCCCGCTACCTGCCCCGCTACGGCATGGCCCCGCACTGGGCCCGCGCGGTGCGCCCGATGGTGCTGGTGCTCACCGCGATCGCCTTCCTGGTCACCTGGCTGTTCGACGCCAACGTCGACAAGCAGGGCGGCGCGTACGCCACCGGCGTGCTGGTGCTGATCACCTCCGCGGCGATCGCCGTCACCATCGCCGCCCGCGCCGCCCGCCAGCGCGGCTGGACCATCGGCTTCGCGGTGATCGCCGCGGTCTTCCTCTACACCACCGCCATCAACATCGCCGAACGCCCCGACGGCGTGAAGATCGGCGCCTGCTTCATCGCCGGCATCGTGCTGGTCTCGCTCGCCTCCCGGCTCGCCCGCGCCTTCGAACTGCGGGTCACCGACGTCCAGTTGGACGAGGTCGCGGAACGCTTCGTGCGCGACACCGCGCACCGCACGATCCGCTTCATCGCCAACGAGCCGGCCGGCCGCGACCTCGCCGAGTACCGCGACAAGGTGCACCAGATCCGCGCCGACAACGACATCCCGCCCGAGGACGACCTGGTCTTCGTCGAGGTCACCGTCCTCGACCCGTCCGACTTCGAGGCCGAACTGCGCGTGCGCGGCGAAGTCCTGCACGACCGCTACCGCGTCCTGACCCTGGAGCACTCCAGCATCCCCAACGCGCTCGCCGCGATACTGCTGCACGTGCGCGACACCACCGGCCAGCTCCCGCACATCTACTTCGAGTGGACCGAGGGCAGCCCGTTCGCCCAGTTCCTGCGCTTCTTCCTGTTCGGCCAGGGCGAGGTCGCCCCCGTCACCCGCGAGGTGCTCCGCGAGGCCGAGGCCGACCGCTCCCGCCGCCCCCGCGTCCACGTCGGCTGACGCAAGGCCCCGGGCGTCAGGACCGCTCCGGCGCCCGGGCGTCAGGGCTGCTCCGACGTCCCGGGTGTCAGGACTGCTCCGGCGCCCAGGCCCCCACGCCGATCCGCCCGGTCGTCCCCAGGTCCAGCCCCGGCGTCACCATCACCGGCGCCGCGTCCGCCGTCGCCCGCACCCGCACGTACGGGGCGTTCACCGGCGGGCCCGAGAGGTCGGTGGTGTTGCGCCACACCAGCCCCGCGGACGCTTTCCCGCCCGGCGCGACGGTGAAGCGGCGCGGCGGCGCGTCCGCCCCCGTGCCCGTCGAGATCGCCGAACCGCCCTTCAGCACCTGCACCCCGGCCACCGGGGCGTGCGCCTCGTCGAGCAGCTCGGTCCGCGGGTACCCGTCCAGCACGACGTCCCGCGTCCCGCAGTTCTCCAGGTGCAGCCCCACCACCCGCAGCCCCATCGCCGCGTCCCCCCGGTCCGCGTACACCCGAACCCCGGACGCCGGACACGCACCGCCGGTCGACGGCGCCTCCGCGGTCGGCACGCTGCGCACCCGCAGCACCTTCACGTCCGGGGCGGGTCCCGCGGCCCCCGACGGGCGGGGGGAGGCCGACGAGGGCCAGGAGTCCGGGACGGTGCGCACCGGCAGGTCCGGGGCGGCCGGCTGCCCGAGCGGCTGTCCGGCCAGCGGGACCCGCCCCCGGACGGACGCCCCCGGCGCCACCGCCGTCTGCGTCCCGGTCGGGTCGGACGACAGCCCGGTCCCGCTGCCCGACCAGCCGAACAGCACCGTCAGGTCGGCGGGCTCGGTGCCCTCGTTGGTCACCTCGTACTCCAGGCAGTCCGCGCTGACCGCGAGGATCCGCACCGCGTCCCGGGTCCACCCCGCCGGCCGCACCGACGGCGCCGCCCCGCACGGGCCCGCCTCCGCCGACGCCGACGGCGCCGTTCCCCCGCCCGCCCCGACCGACCCGCACCCGGCGGCCGCCCCGACCGCCGCAGCCGCGACCACGACGCCCGCACCCACCCGAACCGCCCGCATCCACACCATCTCCCGAGTCGACCACGAACCGTCCACCCGGGCCGTGACCCGCCTCACACCTCCTGCAACAGCCCTGCAACGACCGGCCGGTGACGACCGGACACGGCACGGCCGGCCTGCTCAGAACGGCAACGAGTGCAGCCGGGCCGGGCCGCCCTCCGGCCAGCGCGCCCCCGGTACCAGACCGAGCCACATCGCCCCGAGCGCCACGGCCGCCGGCCCCTCCGGCTGATCGGCCGTCACCGGGTCGGGCAGCGCCGTCCACCCGAGGTGCGCGTACAGCGGGGCCCGGTCGGGCAGGCAGAACAGCATCGCGTACTCCAGGCCGTCGGCCCGCGCCGCGTCCAGCGCCGCCCCGACGACGGCCCGCGCCAGCCCGTGCCCGCGCCAGTGCGGCGACACCAGCACCCCGCCGATCCCCGCCACCTCGAACCGCCGCCCGCCGACCTCGACCGGCGCCACCACGAACCCGGAGTGCGCCACCAGCCGCCCGCCCCGGTGCACCCCGAAGTGCCGGTCCTTCGGCCGCCAGACGCCCCCCACCGACGCCACGTCGAACGGGTCCTCCGCCTCGCCCAACTCCTGGAGCGCCGGCCAGCCGCCCCACGTCGCCGCCGCCAACTCCGCCGCCGCGGTGAACCCCTGCAACTCCGTCATCGTCCCGCTCCTCCGTTCCGTTCCGTGGCCCATCGGCCCGGCCCGCCGCGCGTCCCGCAGGTCAGGCACAGGCGCTGCAGCAGGCGAGGCACTCGCAGACGCCGCCGCACGTGTTGCAGCACTCGAGGTCCGACGAACTGCAGTTGCGGTCGCAGAAGCCCTCGCGGCGCTCCCGGGTGAACGGGTCATCGTGGTCGCAGCACAGCAACTGGCACGTGCAGGCCATGGTCAGCCACACCGCACAGCCGAGGACCGGCCCCCGCGGCTTCTTCTTCGGCTGCCCACCCTCCGCCGGCTGCTGCGGACCCCCAGGACCCCCAGGACCACCTGACCCGCCCGGCCCACCCGATCCGCCCGGCCCACCCGACCCGCCGTGGCCCCCCGGACCGCCCTGGCCACCGGCCCCGCCCGGAGCGCCCGGGACGCCGTAGCCCTCCGCCGGGCCGAAACTGCCGGAAGTGCCGTAGCCCAGGACCCGGGGAGGCTGCCGGTGGCCCCCGGAATCCGGCGTCGAGGCCCGCGGATCGCCCCCGGCACTCGCGCCCGCGCCCGCACTCGCACTCGCGCCCGCACTCGCGCCCGCGTCGGTGTTGGCGCAGGCGTGGTGATGGTGCCGGTGCCCGAAGACCCGGTCGACGGCCTCGCTCGTCTCGTGCGCGAGCAACCGGTGGACCAGGGCCCGGTCGGTGAACTCGACCTCGGCCAGGGCGAGTCGGATGCCGTGCACGGCGTCCCGGCACAGCCGCTCGGCCTCGGCCTGGCTCGTCCCGGAGACGGTGAGCGGGTTCCACGCCCCGCGCGTCTCGTCCTCCGCGCGGTCCTCGGCGGCGTCCAGCAGGTGCGCCAGGCGCCCGAACAGCCGCCCGGCCTCGGCCAGCGCCTCCGCGTTGCCCGGACGGCCCGCCAGCACGGCGGTGTGGGCGAACGCCGCCGCCGTGGCCTCCTCGGTCGGCGCGGTCGCCAGCAGCAGCGACCCGCCCGCGCTCACCGCGGACTCGGCCGCCTCCTGCCGCCCGGCCGCCGCCAGCAGCACACCCGTGTCGAAACCCACCGCGGCCGCACTGCCGGCACTCTGCCGGTCCCACCGCCGCGTCACCCGCCGCGCCCCGGCCGCGACCGAACGCCGGGCGAAGACCCCGTCCCCGTCCACCACGTGGTCGCGCACCTTCACCGACGCCAGCGCCAGCGACACCGCCGCCGCCAACCGGGCCCCCTCGCCCCGCGCCACCGGCGCCGTCCGCATCCCGCGCAACGGACACGGCCCGGCCGTCCGCCGCTCCTCCGCCCGCGACGACTGCGCCTCCACCAGGACCGAGATCACCAGCCCGTCGTAGTTGGTCGCCGTCCGCGCCAACTGCCCGTGATCGTCCCGCAACGCCAGGCACAACCCGCACAGGTGCGCCATCCACGACGCGTGCAACCCCTCCGACAACCGATGCCGACACGGCCTGATGATCCCGAACACGCCCCGCCCCTTCCCCCGTCCAACCCTGCCGATCGGCCGTCATCCTAATGACGCCGGGTCCGGGCCGAAGGATCCTCCTTTCCCTCCTTTCCCTGAATTTGGCCTTACCGGGACGCTGCGGGATCAGGGGGTGGCGGTGCCGTTCGGGCCGCCGGTGTGCAGGGGGCCGGTGGGGGAGGAAAGCTGCCAGGGGTGGGG
>NZ_JOGH01000113.1:0-22328 GCF_000721345.1 Kitasatospora sp. NRRL B-11411
CTCCTGGAAGACCCCGGCCTGACCCCCACCCCACCGGACCCGTCCCTCGCCGCGCCCGGCCACGCCACCGGCCCCCACCCGGCGGCACCAGACCACCGGCCATAGGCATGGAAAGGGCCGCCAAGGCCCGGGTCCGGCGGCAGCCGGACTTCCATGACTGACGCAGTGACCCCGACCGAACGCGGCTCGCAGGCCGACCACAGAGCCCGGCCCGGGCAGCGGAAGCGGCACGGACGGACGGCCCGCCGGAGGCCCCGGCCGAGGGCGGCTCTTCTTTAAAGAGGGGCAACTCGCTGACCTGGGGAAACCCGATACGAGTGTGGGGTTATAACCCCCGTTACCCATCAGTAACGGGGGTTATAACCCCACACTCGCAGAGCGGAGCACCCGAATGCGGGTTGTAACCCTACAAAAGTTATCCATTGAGATAACCTTTGGCGGTGAACGGTCCATTGAAGGGCGGCCGTGCGGTCCGCCTCCCAGCCGCCCGGCCCCCGGTGGAGCCGGCGGGCATGCAGAACGTGATCGCCATCCGGCTCCAGCCAGGTGAGACGGTCACCGTCAATCCCTCCCCTGAACCCGAACCGGCCGACGGCAAGCGGGAGGAATTCGACTTCCTCGGCCACACCTTCTACCTGGCATCGAGGGAGCTCTCCGCCCGGTTGCCCTTCCTGGGCCTGACCGCCACCGAGTACGACGTCTGGCACACGATGCTCGGGGCTCAACTCAAGGGCGGCATCGTGCCGATCACCGTCTCCAAGCTCGCCGAGCGACTCGGCATCGGCCGCAAGGAGACGGGCGAGGCCCTGATCCTGATGCCGCCTCACATCCCCGAGATCCACCTGCCAGAAGGCGACGTTCGCCCGCCCCGCCGCACCCGCCGATCGAAACTGGAGCCACTGTGACGACCGCCACCGACCACGAGCCGGGCACGGAGACCTTCCTGACCGCCGAAGGCGGCGTCTTCACCGCCCAGGCGCTCTCCCGGGCCCTGCCGCTGTACAGGCTCACCACCCTCCAGTACGAGGTCTGGCACACCGTGCTGGGCGAGATGACCGACGGCGGCTTCGTCGCCCTCACCCTCCAGGCCATCGCCGACCGGCTGGCCACCAGCAAGAGCAACATCTCCCCGGCCCTCAACCGCCTCGCCGAACTCGGCCTGCTCTGGCGGGTGTCCAACGGGCTCTACCGGGTCAACCCCAGAGTCGCCTTCAAAGGCTCCCGAAAGGAGTGGAACGAGGCCCTGCAAGAGGTACCACCCGGCGTCCCCGACGTCCTCCTCCCCCACTACCACCGGCGCCCACCCCGGACCAGCAGACCCAGCTCGCCCCCCACTGGCTGAGACCGAACACGGCCGCTGCCGCCAAAGTGCCTCCTCGCCGGTACCCCTGCTCATGCAGCAGGCACCGACGCCCCTGGTAGGAAGGGTGGGAGGATGGCGGCATGGCTGAGTTCCGCATCCCCGAGCGCCACGCGCAGCTGCTGGAGTACGCGCAGAGCCTGACGCCGCCCGCGGGCTGGAAGATCGAGGTGTCGGGCGACGAGATCATCATGATGGCGGGCCCGTCGGTGATCCACCAACGCAACCTGCTCATCGTCCGCGAGCAGTTCGACGCCCACCGCCCGAAGGGCCTGATGCCCAGCGAGAACACCGACCTCGCCTCACCGAACGTCGGGAAACTGCGGAACCCGGACCTGACGTACATCCCGATGTCCGTGGTGGACCTCGGCGGCAACGAGGTCCCGGCCGACCTCGCGGAGATCGCAGTCGAGATCGTCTCCGTCTCGAACCCCGAGAACGACTTGGTCGGCAAGGTCCGCGACTACCCCCTCATGAAGATCCCCCTCTACCTGGTGGTCGACCCCCGGGAGGGAACGGTCGTCCTGTTCTCGGAGCCGTCCGAAGGGTCGTACCGCCGGCAGTGGAGCGGCAAGTTCGGCGACGTCGTACCGATCCCGGAGCCGTTCGGCTTCGGCCTGGTCACCGCGGACCTCGTCCGGTACACCGCCTGAACCAGGCGTGCCGGCCCCGTCCACCCAGTGCCGCATCCGCCCGCCGATCCCTCCCAACAGATCAACGGACGAACCAGCCACCTCTCCCTGACACCCCGTCAACCCAACCCGCACAGCGCGACGGACCGGACGCCCCAAGCCCCCCACCTCTGCGCGAGTGCCGCCTACGGCTCCAGCCGGGGATCGTCGATGCCGACGGTGACGATTCCGGGCGGATACAGCTCCGGCCGGGCCGTCAGGATCAGATGCTGCATCGGACGCTCCGCCGTCGGCAGGCTCACCGCGATGGTGTGCGCCAAGTCCGGGCCGCCGTAGCCGTCCCGAACCATCGCCGCCACCAGCACGGCCGCACCCGTGTCCAACGGCTCGAACTCCAACGAGGGCAGCGCCAGGACCGCCTGCGCGGCCCCCTCGTCCTTCACCCCGGCCTCCACCAGACACAGCACCGGCACCAGCAGATGTTGGAACGGGCTGTGCAGCGCCGAGTCCACGATCCGGTGCAACCGCTCGTGCCCGGCAACGAGCGCCGCCACGGCACTGGTGTCCAGGACGATCACGCGCTGCGCCTGGGCGCGAGCTTGGCCCGGGTGTCCGCCGCGGCGATGTCGTAGACCCGCTGCAGCAGATCCGGCCCCCGGTCCAACTCGGAGTCCGCCAACACCATCCCGAAGTGCTCCCGCAGCAGCCGCCGGCCGTCTGCGACCCGCTCGGCGATCTGCTCCGCCGTGGGCTGCTGCTCCACCAACAGAGCCACCTGGGCACCGATCGTGGTGCCACGGGCCGCCGCGAGAGCAGCCAACCGGTCACGAGTCTCAGGCGAAACCTTGATCGTCGCATCAGCCATACCACGATCGTACACCGCCGGTACACCAGCGGTGTACGACCCGGCACCCCGCAGACCGGCTCCCCTCCGCCTCACCACCGAAGCCGTACGACCAGCCAGCAGTAGTCAGCCCAGGTCCGGTACGGACTTCAGCCGGGGACGGCTACCGAGCTGAGTGGCCTTGCACAGCCGAGCCTTGCGGACCTTCTCCCCCAGGCGCTGCTGCAACCGCTGCTCGCACTCCTCCTCGAAGCCGCCCTCGTCCGGCCGCATCTCCTCCAACAGCACCCGGACGGCCTGTTGCTGTCCCTTCGGTGTCCCGAACACGGCGGTGACCGAATCCCTGGTTGCTCATCAACGTGAAGGGCGTGACCAGAACGAACCGATCGCTGTCGTACCGACGGGCAGCCCGCCGTATGAATTCCGGCGAGTCCACGCTGGATGCTTCGCCGATGAATCCTGTGGTGCTGGGTGGCGGAAACACCCGAGCAGTACGGCTGGGCGGCAGCGTGCTGGTGGGCGCCGAAGAAGTGGGGTGCGGAATCGGTCGTCTTCGCTCCCGGTAGGGGAGTGGTGCTTGTGGGGTCTGGGTCGGCTTATGCGGTTTTCTGCCGATTGGGTACTGCGGACAGGTGTCGGTCGGGAGCTGGAACGGGTGCGGCGGGTCCGGGTAGCTCACCGGTTTTGATGGCCCGCAGGGCGCCGGTGATGCCTTCTTCGAGCTCTTCGACGGTGGAGTAGCCGGCGAACAGGGGGTGGATGTTGTAGCTGCGGTAGCGGCCCTCGGGCGAAAGGCGTAGCCGGGGGTTTTGACGCCCTGCTCGGTGCGGGTCTGGAGACAGTAGAGGATCTCGGCAGTCATCCGGTCCGGGCCCCCGCAGGCTGGCCACGCCGTTCTGCGCGACCGGGGTCGTGGTGAGCCGCCAGTGCCCTTCGGCTTGCGGCGTCAGCAGGTCCCCGCGTCGGCGAGCCCAGACCAGGCGCGCCCGGTGGGCTCGGCGGTACACACATTCCTGACGGCGTCGCGCTGACGGTCACAGGCCGTAACCCCGCAGGCCCAGGCTCGGTAGCGGGCGCGTGTCGGGGCGGGCCAGGAACTGGTCCATCGGCGGCTTGAAGACGCCTTGCTGCTGCGCGAGGTGGTGCATGCACAGGCCAGCTGGCCGGGCCCTCCAGGGGTGCCAGCAGCCGTTCACTGTGCTACGAGGTGGCCGACGCGCGGGACCTGCCGGTCGAGATGCAGGCAGAAGACTGCGGCCTGGCGTTCCGGGTCGGTGTCCAGCACCGCTTGCAGGAACCGCAGCGGGAGGTCGACCAGGCGAGTGACGAGGAGGTCGTGGCGATGTTCCGGGCCTGCCGCACCGCCAAGGACCGCCTGGTCGTGCTGCTGGCTCGGGTGAGGCTGCGGCGCGGCCAGGCCACAGGACTGCACCGCAGCGACTGCCATCTGCTGAGATCTGCCCGATGACGGCGCCCGGGGCTTCCTTGACCGACACCGCGAAGCCAGCAGACCTCGTACCGCAGCCAGGACCCGGCTGATCCGGCGCTCCCGCCGCCTCGGAGCACGATCGCCACTCCACGGCCACGGCCACGGATGCCGCGATGGCGTCCGGGGCTGTCCCATCGGTCGGCTGGTCAGTGTTTTGGGCGGCAGCTCGGGCAGGTGTTGTCGTCGTTGAAATCGAAGTGCACGTCGCTCGGCTGCAGGTGGTTGTGTCTGCAGACCGTGCACAGGTCGCCGCCGCAGCTTCCGCAGCCTACGTAGCGGCCGCCGGCGTACTCGTAGCGCCGTTTCTCGATCCATGGGTCGTCACATGTCACAACGGGCTTCCCCTCAGTGGGATCGTCGTTCTTCGCCTGGGGCCAGCGAGTGCACCTTACGATGTCGCGGCAGTCCGGGGCGGTTCGACCACCGAGGTCGTTTCTGCGGCCGGGTCGGCAGCATCCTCGTCGCGGCAGCGGCGTGCGGTCGATCGCTTCGAGGCGGGAGCGGGGATATGCCGGTAGAGCCGGACCGATGCGTGCCTGACACTGCGGGCCTGCCAGGGATGCAGGACTCGCCTTTCCTCGGGTGAGGGTCGTGCCGCCGGTTCGGTCCGCTCTGCAGTTCCCCGTCGAGGCCGCCTCGTGCCCGGTCGGCCGGCTCGCTCGAGCCGTCTGCGGCCCGGCTCCGTCGCCTTCGCCGGTTGGCCGGCTGGTCACCGTGTCACGGTTCGCGGGGCAGTCGTTGTGGCGGCTGCAGGGCCGGCAGGTGGCGGGCGGCCAGGGGCGCGCCAACGCCTTGAGCGCCTCATGTGATGATAAGTGAGATGTTTAAGAGATGAAGAGTGATGTGCTTGATGAGTTACTGCATGCTACTTTTCTGTGTGGAGGTATGTGATGTCTGAGATTTTCGCGGCGGTGGACGCGCTGCTGGCCAAGGCCCGGGACGGCGGGGACCTGCCGGAGCCCGCCGAGCGGGAGCGGCTGCGCAAGGCCGCCGGCCTGACGCAGGTTGAGGTGGCCGCCGCCCTGGACACCCGGCGGGAGACGTTCGCGAAGTGGGAGAACGGGACCGCGCAGCCCAGGTCCCCGAAGCACGGCGCGTATGCGTTCCTGCTCGCCGGGCTGGCCGATATCCACGGCACGCAGGGCCCCGATGGCTGGCTTACCCTCGCCCGTCGGGCCCGCCCCCTCGACACCGGCACCGGTACCACGGAAGGGGAGTGAGGATCTGATGGACCGGAAGTCGTACACCGCCGAGCTCGCCTCTCTGCGCGAGCTGCGCACCGAGATCGCGGCCGCCGAGAAGACGGTCGCGGCCGCGCGGAAGGAGCTGGACAAGCTCAACCAGCAGCGTGCGCGCCGGGTCGCCGGGCTGGCGGGGTACGAGGGCGCCCAGGCGTCGGCCGTTGCGAAGGCCTCCGGGCTGTCGGTCGGCGACGTGGTGCGGATCGCGCCGCTGCTGGACCCGACCCCGGCCGCTGTTCGCGCCGCCAAGTCCGACGACCAGGCCCCCGCACCCGTCCAGGTGCCGGTGTTGCAGGGCGAGAGCGCCGTCGGTCCTGCGGGCGCGGTTGCTCCGGCACTGACCCGCCCCGCTGCTGTCGTCGAGCTCCCGGCCTCGGCTGCTCCGGTGGCCCCTGCCGCGCCGATCGAGTCCGATGCTGACGTCGAGGACCTGGCCTGCGCCGGACAGCCCGCCGCTGAGCCCGCCAGTACCGCCGGTAGGGAGACAGAACCCGGCGTACAGACCGCCTCGGCCTCCGCGACCACGCCGGCCCTCGCGGCTGCTGCGTCGGCCCCTGCTCCCGCTGCCCCGGTCGCTTCGGTCGCTGTCGCGCCGCGTCCGGTGGCCGAGTCCGGTTCGCGTGAGTTGCCGACCCTCCCGGAGGGCCCTGCCGGTGCCCGGTTCGAGGCGGTGACCACGGGCCTGGTCTCCAGGCGCCCGAACTTCATTCAGCAGGCCCGCGCCACGGTGTTCCTGGACGCCGCAGCCGGGATGCTCGCGGTCCGCGACCAGGTTGTCCGCGTCGACCTCGGCGCCCGCACCCCGGGCGAGATCCTGGACGCGGTCCTGGCGACCGCGCCCGGCACCGAGCGGGTCTACATCACTGCGGGCGCCCCCTGGCACGACGGTGCCGAGCGGTACTCCACGCTCAAGGACGCGGTCGCGGCCTGGCTGAACACGCCGTCGGAGCGGTGGACCACCGCGGTGGGCTCCGGTCGGGACAAGCTCGCCGGGCACTTCGTGCACCAGCGCCAGCCGGTCGGCCGCTACGCCCCCGCCGTTTCCCCGGAGGGTCCGGTGACGGAGGTCCGGTCGATGGGGGAGTGGTTCGATCCGGACGGCGTCGATGTCGTGACCTGCCGTCAGGCGTTCACGCTGCTGTGGCAGGCGCTGCGCCGTCACTGGGACGATGCGGTCCTGATGGGCTCCCCGTCGCAGACGGGTCGGGACCTGTGGTCGCGCACCATCCCGACCACCGGGAAGTGGGCTGGGGGCTACCCGGTGCTTTCCGAGGAGCTGCGGGGTTTGCTGCACGCGACCGGCGGCCAGGGCCGCACCGAGCTGATCCTGCCCCCCCGCGTGCCGGAGCAGCTGCCCGCGCTGGTCGAGTACGACCGCACCTTCGCCTACGCCAAGCACCTGTGGAAGAGCCCGGTCGGCACCCCGCGCCGCATCACCGCCGCCGCGTTCGCCGCTATGACCGAGCAGGAGCAGGTCAAGGCGCTGATGTCCTGCTCGCACTGGAACGTGCGCGTCACCGTCCCGGCCGACTGGAACCACGTCGGCCTGCTGCCCGCCCCCGTCACCGGGGACCGCGCCTGGATCTACCCCTCCGAGCCCGGCACCACCTTCACCACCTGGGCGGGCGGCGCCGAGGTCCACCTCGCCCTGTCCAACCACCTGATGCCGTGGAAGGTCGAGATCCTCGGCGGTCTGCTGTTCGAGGACGGCAAGCCGCTCGACGAGTGGGGCAAGCGCCTCAAGGCCGCCTGGGCCGACCTGACCAACCTCTCCAAGCTGCACGGCGACGAGCGCCAGCGCACCGCCGCCCACCTCGCCAGCCGCGCCGTCCGCTCCGTGCTGCTGTTCGGCCTCGGCGGCTTCGCCCAGCGCCCCCGTCTGGTCTCCGGGACCACCCCGCTCGGCGAGGCCCTCCCCGCCGGGGTCGAGATCCTTGGCCAGGACAACGAGATGGTCACCTGGCAGCGGCAGGCCGGCTTCTCCCGCGACCCCTACGCGCACCCCGAGTGGGCCGCCTACGTGTGGTCCGGCGCCCGGGCTGCGCTGCTGGACATGAAGTACCGCCAGGGCAAGGAGGTCATCGGCCACGCCGGCGCCCTGCACGCCAAGCCCGGCACGGTCGTGTACTTCGGCACCGACGGCATCGCCCTGACCGAGCGTCAGCCCTGGCCCTACCGCGGCGAGGTGGGCGACTACCTCCTCAAAGGCCACCTCACCAGGCCCGTCCAGCACCCGGTCAGCCAGGAGCAGTACCTCAAGCTGCGCGGCTTGGGCCGCGCCGAACTCGCCGCCGCGGAGAAGGGAGCTGACCAGTGAGCCCGGCCGATCCGAACCAGCCGAACGAAGCAGCCCGCCTGACCCAGGAACTGATCGACCAGGGCTACAGCAAGCGCCAGGTCGCCAGGATGCTGGGCCGCGACGCCTCGCTCGTCAGCCAGTTCTTCACGAAGGGCAAGGGCGCGAGCATGGTCGGCGCGCTGCGCCAGCTGGTCCGGGCGGTGCGCGGCGGCGAGCGCGACAGCGAGGCCTTGGCCGGGATCGCGGAGGCGAACACCACCCGCCGCCGCACCAGGACCGGGCAGAAGGCCCGGGTGCGGGGCAAGGACACCGTCGGCGAGGCGGGCGGGTCGATGGCCGGCCGCGCCGGGAAGCAGGCCATCCGCTCCGGCGCCTCCCACCTCGCCCCAGTGGTGCACTTCACCGGCCAGGCCGGCGGTCGCCTTGCCTTCACTGTGCGGATGAAGGCCGACCAGTATGTCTACAGCGCGGGCTCGGAGAAGGACTCCGGCGGTATCCGGCGCGGGTTCATTCCCCGCTCGGACGGGACCGAGGAGCGCACCTACGGCTCCGCCAGCACCGGGGGGTTCGACGCCGCGGATTGGTCCAGGCGGGTCGCGGACCACCACGGCGATGTGACCGAGGCGATGCGGGAGTGGCTGGTGGAGACCGGGCGCGCGGTTGAGGGCGCCGACATCGCCTACCTGGAAGTCCGCGGCTGGATCCCCGAGGAGAACCAGTGAGTGCCGACCGCACCCCGTCGCCGGGGAGTGCTTCTGCGAGCTTGTGAGCGGTGGACCCACCGGTTGCGTTCGACTCGCCGGTTGGAGCGCGCACCGGCCGACGAGTTCGCAAAAGGTGCCCGGGGAGCGGACCGGCGCCGGGTGATCTCCGGGTCTTCCACTGCCAGGACACGGGGCCGCGCCGAGGAGCCTACGATGGGTACCCGCGGTGGCAGTGACGTCAGAATCCTTGTGCCGTGGGCTGGTTGCTGCCTGCGAAACGGCACGGCGGCAGGGGAGAGCGGAGCGACTGCAACTGTGCACTTGAAGGACTTCTCCGTCAGCGGGTTCCGCTCGCTGACGCTGGTCGAGGACATCCCTGTCAGCGCGCCGACGATCCTGGCCGGCCACAACGACGGCGGGAAGAGCGCGGTGCTTGCCGCCCTCGACTTCCTCCTCGGCGGGTACCGACTGGTGGAACAGGACCGGACCTACGACAATCCGCCGGCAACCGGCGCCGCTGCCGCAGTCGCGGCTCGCTGCGCCTCGACGTGGGTCGAAGGCCGCTTCACCCTTGACGCCTCCGAACAGGAGATGGGCTTTCCTGCGGTGCTGAGGATCCGGCGCCGGGTGGAAGGCGATGGCCCACCCGTGCTCGAGTACTGGACTCAGCTCCCGGCCGACCCCAGGCTCCGCGATTTCGGCTCGCTCCTCGTACCCGCTCTCAGGGAACTGGTCGAGGCCTTCGGGCTGCAGGTCGAAGGCAGGGGACTCAAGGCGGATCTGCAGGCGGCGCTGGCCGCACATGCGGCGGGGTCTCCGCAGGTCACCGAATGGGCGGCCCTGCCCAAGCAGTTGGTACGACGGCTGCCGAGGCTGCTGTCGTTCAGCGGGAAGGACGAGAGCCCGGATCGGGCCGTCCACACGGCACTGGCCGGCAGCTACCAGTCCCATCTCGAGGACGATGGCCTGCAGGGCCGCCTGAGGATGATCGAGTCCGAGGTCACCGACCTGGTCAAGGACGACGCCGCCGACCTGTGCGCGCACATCAAGGCACACTGCCCGGACCTCGTGGAGGTCTCCGTCGAACCGGAGGTCTCCTTCTCCCACGGCTTCAAGCAGGCGCACCTGCACATCTCCCGCGCCCACGGCGAACGGGTCGACCTGTCCCGGTCCGGCCGCGGCAGCAACCGCCGGATCGCCCTCGCGGTCTGGGAGTGGACCAGCAAGCTCCTGGAAGACCCTCAGCCGGACGAGGACGGCACACCGCCGGTCCAGACGATCGTCGTCTACGACGAGCCCGACACCCATCTGGACTACACCCACCAGCGGACCGTGATGGACCTCATCCGCCGCCAGTGCGCGAGCGACGCTGTCAAAGTCATCGTGGCCACCCACTCGATGAACCTCATCGACGGCGTGGACATCGCCGATGTCGTCCACCTGCGCCTGGAAGCGGGCCGTACCGTCATGGAGCGCCTCGTCGACGACACGCACGAGGGCATCGATCTGCACCTCGGGCAGATCGCCTCCGCACTCGGGCTGCGCAACTCCGTGCTGCTCCACGAACGCTGCTTCCTCGCCGTCGAAGGAGCCACCGAACAGCAGGCGATCCCGGTGCTCTTCCGCCTTTCGCAGGGGATGTCCCTGCAGGCGGCGGGCATCGCCCTGTGGGCGTGCAACAACAACGAGGGCGCCCTGCACCTCGCCCGCTACCTCGCGGCCCAGCGCCGCACCGTGATGCTGCTGGTCGACGCCGACAGTCGCAACGTCGCCAAGTTCTTCAAGGACGACCGGCTGCGCCAGTTCGGTCTCGACCCCGCGACGCAGGTGTCCTTCGTCGGCGAGGCCGAGAACTTCAACGAACTCGAGGAGCTGTTCGAGGACGAGCAGTGGGCCCGTGTGGCCAACCGCAAGTGGCCGCGCCGCGAGAGTGAGCAGCAGTGGGAGGCCGCGCACTTCAAGGCGCATCGCGATGGCCGGAAATTCAGCAAGAACATTCTGGACATGATTAAGGAACAGGGAAGCAAGAGCCCGGACGGGAAACCCGACATGGTTTACGAGCTGGCCACGTCCCTGGAATTCTCCTCCGAGGTGCCGTCGCAGCTCAGGGAGGTATTTGAGGCTTTGCGGGCGAGCGCGGGCTGATCTTGGGACCGTGCGTCCTGCTGGAGCTGGGCGGCGCGACGTGCCTTCATCCGGGCCTTGCGCTGTTCGCCGGTCGGGGCGGCCCAGGCGTGCCAGCCTGTCTCCTCCACCCATTGCCGCGCATGGCCCCGCTCGTCGATGCCGCACCAGCGGCACCCATTTGGAGCAGGGAAAACGCTACGCAAAGAGCCTTGCTCGAAAGTCATCTCTCCTCCTCTCCAGCCTTATTCTTTCCCGCTGCACTGACAATCTATGGCTCCCGTGCCCGCCGCCCACTGCCTGTAGGCAGTGATGCGGAGCCCCGCCAACCAGCGGTTCCTACGGACCACCACCGCGGACCGAAACACCGAAGTCGGCCCGCACACCACACCCGGACGGTTACGGTCAGCGACCATGCGATTGCTCCACACCTCGGACTGGCACCTCGGACGGACGTTCTACCGAGAGTCCCTCATCGACGCCCAGCGCGTCTTCCTCGACCACTTGCTGACCGTCGTCCAGGAGCGGGAGGTGAACGCGGTCCTCGTCGCCGGAGACATCTACGACCGGGCCATTCCGTCCCTGGACGCCGTCGCCCTCTTCGACCACGCGCTCAACAGCCTGGCCGACCTCCAGGTCCCCGTCATCATGATCAGCGGCAACCACGATTCACCCCAGCGCCTCGGTGTCACGTCCCGCCTGATCGAACGAGCCGGCATCCACCTACGCACCGACCCCGCTACCTGCCACACCCCCGCGGTAGTGCACGACGAGCACGGACCCGTCGCGTTCTACGGCCTGCCCTACCTCGAACCGTTCCTCACCCGTGAGGAGATGGCAGCTGACAAACCCACCCACGAGGCCGTCCTTTCCGCCGCGATGGACCGCGTCCGAGCCGACCTCGCCACCCGCCCCGCAGGCACCCGCTCCGTCGTCCTCGCCCACGCATTCGTCACCGGCGGCCACACCAGCGACAGCGAACGCGACATCACCGCCGGCGGCATCCCCACCGTCCCCGCCGCCGTCTTCGAAGGCATCGACTACGTCGCCCTCGGCCACCTCCACCGCCCGCAGAAAGTCACCGACCGCATCCGCTACAGCGGCTCCCCCCTCGCCTATTCCTTCTCCGAAGCCGGCCACACCAAGACCACCTGGCTCGCCGACCTCGACGCCGACGCCAACCTCACCACAGAAGCCGTCCCCTGCCCCCGCCCCCGGACCCTGGACACCCTCACCGGGCACCTCGGCGACCTCCTCAAGGACCACCAGTACGACCACCTGCACGATGCTTGGCTGCACGTCATCCTGACCGACCCGCAGCGCCCCATCAACGCCATGGACCGCCTGCGCACCCGCTTCCCCCGCACCGTCCAACTCACCTTCGCCCCCGAGAACGGCGGCCCCCCAAGCAGCGCCACCTACACCGAACGCACCCGCCACCGCACCGAACTTGAGATCACCACCGGGTTCGTCGACCACGTCCGAGGTGGTCACGCCCCCACCTCCGCCGAACAGGACCTCCTGCGCCGGGCGGTCGAGGCCACCCGCCTGAACGACACCGTGAAGGAAGCCCGCTGATGCGCCTGCACACCCTCGCCCTACAGGCCTTCGGCCCCTTCCGCACCCGGCAGACCATCGACTTCGACACGCTCTCCCAAGGAGGGCTGTTCCTCCTCCACGGCGCCACCGGCGCGGGAAAGTCCACCATCTTCGACGCCGTCTGCTACGCCCTCTATGGCAACGTACCGGGCGAGAGACACCAGACGGCGCTGCGCAGCCACCACGCCGACCCCGCCACGCTCACCCAGGTCGAGGTGGAGTTCAGCATGGCGGGGCGCCGCCTGAGGATCACGCGCACTCCCCAGCAAGAACGGGCCCGGCGCGACGGAAACGGCACCACGCAGGCACAGGCCAAAGTCACTCTGGAGGAACGGCACGGCGACGACAGCGTCGGCCGGCCCGTCTGGAAGCCCGTCAGTGGTGCCCACCAAGAAGTCGCCCGCGAAATCGAAGCCTTGCTGGGCATGAACCGCGAGCAGTTCTGCCAGGTCGTCCTGCTGCCGCAGGGCGACTTCGCGAGATTCCTGCGCGCCAAAGCCGAGGACCGTGCCAACATCCTGGGACGACTCTTCGGTACTCACCGCTTTCGCGACATCGCACGCTGGCTCACCGACCACGCCAAAGAGACCGGCCAGCGCTGTGACGACGCCCGTAAAGCCCTCCTGCGCGACATCGACCGCATCCAGGACACCGCCGGCACCCTGATCATCGACTCGGTCGCGGCACCAGCCCCCACCGAGGACAACATCGACACCACCCACCCCACAGCACTCACCTGGGCACAGGCGGTACACCACCGTGCGACCGAAGCCCACCAAGAGGCCTGCGCCGCACTGCAGGACGCCAGGGCACACCACAACACCTGGGAAACCCGAGCCGCACAGGTCCGAACCCTGGCAGAGCGCCAACTGCGCCACCGCACCGCCACCGAAGCCCTCACAGCCCTGCGGGCACAGGCCCCGGCTTTCGAGGACCTGCAGACAGCCCTGGAACGCGGCCGCCGCGCCGAGCGGATCCAGCCCCTCATCCAGGCCCTCGACGACGCGGACCGCGACCACCAGGCGGCCCGCCGCGCCGAAGCACAGACCAGGACACGACTGCCCGACACACAGCGCGACGACACCGACGAGGACCTCACCGCCGCCGAGAACCGGCTGAAGAACGACCTCGGCCGCCTCGACGCCCTGCGCCACGACGAACAGCGCTCCGAAGAACTGGCAGCCTCCCTCACCAAGCTCGAGGCCGACCTGGACCAGGCCCAGGCCGACCACGACGAGATCACCGACTGGCTGGACCAGGCAGACGCCCGCCGCGCCGATCACACCACGCGGATCGACCAAGCCCACCTGGCCCAGACCCAGGCCGAGCAACTCGCCGCCACCCTGCCACCCCTCGAGCAGCAACTCGCCGCAGCCCGCCGACGCGACGAACTCGCCGCTGACATCGCCAAGGCCCAGCACGACGTCGACCAGCTCAAGGAAGCCGTCATCCGCAGCGCGACCCATGCGCGCGAGATCCGGGACCGGCGCATCGACGGAATGGCAGGCGAACTCGCCGGCCGACTGCGCCCTCAGGAACCCTGCCTGGTCTGCGGTTCGCCCGTCCACCCACGGCCGGCGACCACCACCGCCGACCACCCCAGCAGGGACGACGAGGCCCGTGCCGAGGACGCCTACCAGCAGGCCGACCAGGCCTGCAAGGACGCCGAACAGGATCTCGCCCGGCTCACGGCCGAGGCAGCCTCCGCCCAGGACCTGGCCGGCGGACAGACGACCGCCGACCTGCAGCAACGTCACCGCGCTGCCCGGCAGACCCGCACCGACCTCCTGACTGCCGCTGCTGACGCCGTTCCCGCCACCGAGGAACTGCGCACCTTCGACGAGACACGCAAAACCCGGACCACCGAACTCACCAGCCTGGACCGACGGATCGGCGACTACCTCGGACGCCAGGAGACCCAGAGCACCGAGCAGGAAATCCTCATACTCCGCCTTGCCGACGCTTTGGCCGGATCTTCAACAATCGCCGCCCGCAGCGCCGAACTCACCGCCCAGACGGAGGCGATCGCCCTGGCACGGGCGGCGATCCAGCAGACGGAAGTGGCCGCGGGAAATCTGGAACGCGCCAGCCGGGCAGCCCAGACCGAGACCGCAACCGCAGGGTTCACCACCCTCGACGACGCCCGCCATGCCATGGCCACCAGCGCAGAACTCGCCGCGATGGAATCCGAGTTGGAAGCCTGGCGGACAGCACAGGCCACGCATGCGGCGACACTCACGGACCCCGATCTCGCGGAGGCCGCCGCCGCCGAACCGGCAGACGAGCAAGCCGCCCAGGCGGATCTCGCCGCGGCCGCCGACCGGTCGGAAGCAGCAGCCATCGCCGAGAACACCAGCCGTACCCGCCGCGAGGCACTGCTCGGCCACACCACCGACCTCACACAGAGCATCGAGCGACTGGTGCCGCTCCTGGAAGACCACCACGTGGCCAAGCACCTGGCAGACCTCGCCGCTGGGACCTCGGGCGACAACCAGTACCGCATGCATCTGGAGGCCTACGTACTGGCAGCCAGACTGGAAGAGGTAGCGAAGGCCGCCAACACCCGTCTGGAACGCATGTCCTCCGGCCGTTATGTGTTGTCCCACACCGACGCGCGTACGAGCGGTCGTGGCCGCTCCGGTCTCGGCCTGGAGATCCTCGACCAGTGGACCGGCCTGACCCGCGACACCACCACACTCTCTGGCGGCGAGTCCTTCTTCGCCTCCCTGGCCCTCGCCCTTGGCCTCGCCGACGTGGTCGCACAGGAAGCCGGCGGCAGCCAGCTCGACACCCTGTTCATCGACGAGGGCTTCGGAAGCCTCGACGACGAGACGTTGGAAGAGGTCCTCGAAGTACTCGACGAACTACGCTCCTACAGTCGCACCGTCGGAGTCGTCAGCCACGTTGCGGACCTACGACGGCGCATCCCCACCCAGATGCAGGTTCGCAAGAGCCAGGACGGTTCGACCGTGAGGGCTATGGCTACCGCCCCGGCTCACTGACGTCCGCAAATCGCCCCTCCCAAGGATGACCCCCCGTCAACAGGGCTGCCGGGTTCCCCATTCAGGCTCTCCGGCCAGCTGGACGAGGTAAGAAAACTCCTTACCGACCCGCAGAGATTTTCCCATCCCAATCCGCAGTGAAGCGGGCCCGACCGACCGGACCACTTCGCCGCATCCGAAGGAGAAACACCGCCGTGGAGACCGCTGCCGCCCCTGCCGGGCAGGAGGTGCCGGCCGCGTTCCGCGCCGCAGCCGCTCAGCCGGTCCCGGCGCAGCCGTCCGGCACCGCCATGGTGAACTTGCTGCCGTTGCACTGGTTCCAGAAGGACGCGGTGGCGGCCGCGGTGCGCGAGGTGAAGGACGGCGGCCGCGCCACGGTGGTCGCGGCGACCGGCTCCGGCAAGACACTCATTGCGTCCGGCTGCGCCCGGCGTCTGGCCGCGCGGGGCCGGGTGCTGGTGCTGGTGCCGACGATCGAGCTGCTGGAGCAGACCGCGGAGGCGTGGTCGCTGAGGGGCGGGCGCCGCGGCCTGGCGGTGGCGGCGTGCTCGCGCGAGGAGGCGCTGGAGAGTGCCGAGGCCGGCGGCCGGATCGACGCGGCCGTGACCACCCAGGCCGCGCGGATCGCCGACCTGGTCGCCTCCGCGAAGGCGGGCGAGCCGGTCACCGTGTACGCCACCTACGCGAGCCTGGAGCGCATCGTCCAGGCCCACCAGCAGTGCGGCCTCCCGGCCTGGGACCTGGTCGTCATCGACGAGGCCCACCGCACGGCAGGCGCCGAGGGGAAGGCGTGGGCGGCTGTCCACGATGACGCCCAGGTCCCGGCGAAGCGCCGGCTGTACTTCACCGCCACCCCCAGGATCGCCGACGACCGGCGCGCGAAGGACGGCCTGGCCGACCTCGCCGACGCCGAGGGCGCGGAGAAGCTGCCCGTGCTCTGCTCCATGGACTCGGAGGCCATCTACGGCAAGGTCTGTTTCACCTGGACTCTCGGACAGGGGATCGAGCACGGCTACCTCGCCGACTACCGTGTCCTCGTGCCGGTGGTCACCGACGAGGACCTGCGCGAGCTGCTCAACCTCCCCGCCGTCGCCGACCTGCGCTCCCAGCGCTCCAACGAGGAACTGCTGCGCCTCGCGTTGCAGGTCGCGGTGCTGCGCGCCGTCGCCGACCTCGGACTGCGCCGGGTCATCACCTTCCACTCCCGCGTCAGCGCCGCACGCGAGTTCGCGAAGACCCTCCTGGACGCCTCCGAGTTGCTGCCCGACGCGGAGCGCCCGGAGCGGATCTGGGCGAAGGCGGTGGCCGGCACCGACCGGCTCACGGACCGCCGCGCCGCGTTCGCCGAGTTCAAGGCCCACACCGGCGAGGACGGCGAGGAGTGCGGCATCCTCTGCAACAGTCGACTCCTGACGGAGGGCATCGACGTCGCCGCCGTGGACGCCATCTGCTTCGCGGACCCCAAGAGCTCGGTCATCGACATTGTCCAAGCCGTCGGCCGCGCGCTGCGCCAGTCCTACCGGCAGGGCAAGGTGTCCTGGGTCATCATCCCGGTCTACCTGCCCACCCCCGAGGTCGGCGACGACACCGCCACCGCGGACCCGGCCGAGGTCCACGACGCGGGCGAGGCCGTGAAGGCCGAGGCCGACGCCGAGATCGAGGCCAGCTCGTTCCGCACCATCTGGCGGGTCCTGCGCGCCCTGGCCGCGCACGACGCCCGGGTGGTCGGCCGGATCACCGAGCTGCGCGCCCACCGCTCGCAGGGCGCCGCGCACACCACGGCGACCCAGCCGGCCGAGAGCGAGGCCGCCGAGGGCGAGCAGCCGCCGACCCCGGCCGAGTCGCCGATCGAGTGGCTGCGGATCAACGCCCGCCAGCACGCCGCGAAGATCCTGCAGACCGTCAAGCTGCGGGCGTTCAACCCGCGTGCGGTCGAGTGGCAGCGCATGCACGCGGTCGCGGCGGTCTTCCACCTGCAGCACGGCCACCTCGACCCCACCGACAAGGCCAAGCATGCCGAGCTGATCTCCTGGCTCATCCGCCAGCGCCACCTGCACGGCCAGGGCCTGCTCGACCCGGCCCGGGTCAGCGAGTTGGACGCGCTCGGGATGATCTGGTCGAAGAACGCCAACGCCTGGGAGCGCGGCTTCGCGTATGCCGCCGCGTTCCACCGCCAGCATGGTCACCTGGCGATCCCGGCGACGGCGAAGCTGGACGACTACGCGGTGGGCGCGTGGATGCGCCGCCAGCGCAAGGCCGACAACCTCACCAAGGACCAGGTCGCCAAGCTCGACTCCCTGGACGAGCTGTGGCACCTGGAGCCGGACTGGAGCCGGTCGTACCGGCGCCTGCTCGCCTACCTCGCCGCCGGCGGAACCCTCGACGGCCCCGCCAACCGCACAGGCCTCGGCGACGACCCGACGTTCCGGCCCGGCACGTGGCTGCGCAAGCAGGACAAGGCCCGCACCGAGGGCAAGCTGACCGACCAGCAGACCGCCTTGCTGGAGGCTCTCCACCGGCAACCACACGCCGAATCCGTCGCCGACTAACCGTGTCGAGGAGACATCGGGACGGTCGCTGTTCTTTCAAGTGCCGGCAGGGCGGGCCTACACTCGAGGCTGGAGCGCACCGATGTCGGTGACCCGCACAAATCCCAGTGGACCGATTCGGTTCGGGGTGGCCAATACTGCGGTTCCCCAGAGGAACCTGCGGCGGCCAGGTGATGGTGATCTGTTCAAGGTGGTCGCAACGGCCCAGTGCCCCGCAACGGCGGGGAGGCGGTACGGCGGCGGCACCCACCTCTGCATATCCGGGAGGCGGACCCACTCCGCGTCCCGATCCGCTCGGGGACAGCGGCGAGAGCGGCCGTTCCCGCGTACGAAAGCAGAGGTGCGGTATGTCGCCGCGTCGTCCCAACCGTCCGTCCGGACCCTTCCCCTATCTCGATGAGCCCGAGTGGCGCGCCCGCTTCGTCCAGGCCGGGCTTGCCGACCCCCGGTGCACGCTCGACCAGAGGGCACTGGAGCGGATCGCCACCGAGGTCATCAACATCAAGGCCCTGATCAAGACGCAGGGCACCCGCTCCGACATGATCGGCATCGGCTTCAAGGATACGGCCGTCCGGCGGGTGCAGACCGAGCATGGCACCCTCTACGAGCTGGTGGCCAAGCAGTCTGGCATGGCCGGAGCGATCAACCAGTTCAACATCCGCTTCGCCTACGACGTGGCCGCGAGCACCGAGGTCGCCACGCCGAAGGTGGTGACGGCAAAGGACACCGACGGCAATCACCTGGCCGTCCTGGAAGTCGAGTTCGACTCTGAGGAAGCACTGCTGCAGCACCTGACCTTCGTGGAGGGCCGGCTCACCTCGGCGGAGCGGGCCCGCAACTACGACCTGAAGGCCGACCTGCAGGTGTCGGGCCAGTCCGAGCGGGCGACCTACCACGCCGTGCGCTACCGCGTCGGAGATCAGGTGTGGGACACCACCGGCGCCACGGCCGGGTCGAACCGCACCCGGCACCGCCACGACCTGTTCGGGCTCCAGCCCGCGGTTGGGCTGCTTGGCCTGCCGCAGTCGATGCTCGGCGGCCCTGACGGCCAGCGCTGGCGCAACCCTGCGGCGTGGCGCGACCGCTACACCGCACAGCTCAACGAGCACGCCGACATCGACCCCGAGACCGTCGAGGTCCCGGACGATCCGGAGAATGCCGTGGAGGCCGCGGAGCGACGCCGCTGGGCGACGCTGGCAACCGAGGCACTCCAGGTCGCGGTTACCGACGCGGCGTATGTCATCGGCTACGTGCCCGACGCCACCGCACGCCCGGACTTCGACGGCGCGCTGGCGTCGACCAATCTGCGCACCCACCTGCGCGGCCCTCTCGACTTCAGCGACACGAACCAGGCCATGGCCGCCGGCCGGAAGCTGGTGGACAAGGCGTTCGTCGACGGGGCGATCACGGAGCTGGAGCACGGAGTCCTCACCGGCGGCATCCCGGCAGCGGAACTGCACGACGACCCGCGCGAGGCGGTGGCGGCACTCGTGCGGCTGGTCAACCGGCTGGTCTTTCCCTCCGACACCCTCGGGCTGCGCAGAGCCACGAAGGTGCTGGTCGAGCCGTCGCCATCGCAGCTGAGGGCCAAGCACGTGACGACCCGCGCCGAGATCCGCAGCGCGCTGCTGACCGCAGCCGTCGGCGGGGTGGACCTGCCGGCCGCCGCGATGGACACCCCGCACCAGCGCGACGCGCGCAAGGGCATCCCCACCACCGGGCTCTCGGTCGACGAGCTGATTGCTGCGGCGACCTCCCCCGAGCCGAGCGACGCCCGCACCGACGCCCGAAAGGAGCTGGCGCAGCTGGCGGTCCCGGGGCTCGTCAACGGCAAGGTGCTGCTCGGTTCGTATGGGTCCACCGGCGACCGGCGCGCCGTGTCCACCAAGCTCGCCGCCGCCCGCATCACCGAGGACGGGATCGTCCTGTTCGTCGAAGCCATCGATACCTTCGCCGAGGTGATGCAGCGCCGCGCGGGGCGCCAGGTCACGCCAAGGCCGGGCGCCCTGGCCAGCCGTCTCCGCCAGGTCGCCGACGGCGCCGTTGTCACCACCGCCCCGAGCATGCCAGCCGACTCGGAGTGGTTCACCACCCACTGGCCGGTGGACAACGAGGACTCCGACTCATCCGATGGATCGGGCACGGCGTCCAAGCTGTCCCTCAGCGAGCAGTGGTCGGAACGGCTCAAAAACACCGATGGCGCCGTGAAGAAGGCTAAGAGCGCACTGAAGGAGCTGGCCGACCACTTCGCGACGATGACCACCCTGGTGGGCCCCGACCGGGAGATGTCTGCCGACGAACGGGAAGGCTGGCAAGACTGCCTCGACGACGAGCTGAAGCCCCTTCTGGAGAAGGCCGGCGAGAACCTGAGGAAGCTGCGCTACCGTCCGGCGAACACCGAGGCGACATCTGGCGACATGGACGACTTCGTCTTCGGGACGGAGGAGCCGGAGTGAGCAGCACTGTTCCGGGGCCGCGAGCACCGCAGCACGCTGCGGCGACGACCGGCCCCCTCCTGCAGCGAGCCCACGTCCCGCTGCTGGCCCGAGCCCTAGGGAGCTACAACAGCGGCCCCCCGTACTGGTCGCAGGTGGACACTGTGGAGGCGTTCTCCCCCGGCCTCTACCTCGTCGTTGATGCTCGGGGCCGCATCGTCTGGTTGGGCTCGGCCGCAGGCAGGCAAGGCGTGACGGGCCGGGTCAGAACGCACCTTATCGAGTCGTGGAAGCGGGAAGTCTTTGACCGGGTTTGGGTCGCGCCTGCGTATGACCACATCACCCGGGCCGCCCTGGAGTCTGCCGAAGGCTGGGCTGCCGATGCGCTGAATCTGCGCGCCCAGATGCCACACCGTACCTGGCCCCCGTCCACCAACTGGTCCTCCCTCATCGCTCAGACAGCCTGATTGGCAGACCCTGCTATGCCGGCCCGGGGCGTACTGCCGTCCCGGGCCAAGTCCGCGTTGATCGGCACTCCCTGATCGAGGCGCTGGAGAACCCGAACGACCGGGCCGCCTACGACCTGCGCCAGGCCGCCCGCGAGGCCGAGGAGCACAAGGCCCACCAGGAGCTGATGGACTCCCTGGTCTGCATCGACTGCGGCGACGTCCCCGATCAGGAGAGCACCGGGGAGTACGGCCATCGGGGGCAGGTGGAGTGGTCCCGCCGCCCGGGTTGCTGGCTTTATACGAGAGTTGTGGGAGCACCTGTCGCTGATCGACGAGAGCACCCCGTGTCACGGGAGAGTGGTGTCGCCGAGTTTCGAGAACACCTGGGTGCTTGCCTCGGGACCATGGTTGTGCACTGCACGACGAGGGGGCCCAGGTGCTGCCGAAGTCCAAGGTCGATCTGTACGCGGCGATCCGCCGTGACTCGCGTACCGGGTTGTCGAACCGCGCCTGGCAGGAACAGCCGGCAAGCTGACCACGGCCCCTGGAGCCCCAGGAATCACCTTCGGGGCCTACCCTCACTCGGCCCCCGCGGGAGAGACCTGGTCCTCCGTCAGACGAACCATGCATGCCAACGCAGCTGCCGGGTCAGTGCTCTCCAGCACCGCATGGTCCGGTCCCCACGGATGCGTCATCACGACAAAGCCACTGGTCGACGCGGCGATTGCCGGGAACGGCTCGACGGAGTAGTCACGGAAGTCGCCCGTCGCCGACACATGCAGCTCGTTCATGCTGGTCCACACGAACAGCCTCCGCAGCACCGGCTCCTCCGCCGCCAGCTGCAGCACGGCCCACACTCCAGGACTGGCCCAGTCCCCAGGCTGATGCGGCGGTCCCCAGGCCTCCAACACCCCCTGCCACGTCCTCTCGTGCTCGCTGTCCCTGTCTGAGATCGCCATGCCCCGACCATCGAGCCGATCCTTGCCCGCTGTCAACGCCGGGCACTGCGGGAGATCAGCGACATGCGCGAGTGCTCTCGGTTCTCACCGATACTCGACCCGCCATCAACTGCCAACCGCTGCCAGAACTCACCGACAGTCGTTCTTGGTTCTCACCTACGCAGCCAGGTTGCCGCTGCTGGACCTGCCACCAGGAAATAGCGAGCGCTTGGAGCGGGAGGCCGAAGAACAACTGGAGGCCGCCCGCGCAGCGAACGCCTTGCTGCGCCCGTGCTGGACGTGCCGGGGTGTGATCGGCGGGGTGGAGGGTTCGGAGCTGGAGTTGCGGGAGAGGGCTCGGTCGGACCGGTTGAAGTGCCCGCGGTGCGAACAGGACCGCACCGCAAAGGACTTGGGCCCGTTGGTGCTGCCGGTCCCGACCAGGCGCGAGCTGGTGGCCGCGCTGGTCGCTGCTCCGGACGATCCGTGGTGGGAGGTGCGCGTGCTGCACGCGAAGTTCTATCCGGCGAGGGGCAGTGGGGACTGGCCTGTCAGCGTAGGGCCCTAGCGTCCTCCAGGTGACACAAGCCGTGCAGACCTACGCCTACCTCCGCCCCTCCGCGGTGCGGAGCAGCGGTGCCGGTCGGGGCCTCGTTCTGAAGA
>NZ_JOGH01000114.1:0-22225 GCF_000721345.1 Kitasatospora sp. NRRL B-11411
GGCGGCACCGCCGCTGGCCTTGCCATGAACGATCAGACTCCTCTGCGCAGCAGGGCCCGAAAGAAACGAGCCCTGCCACATAGCCTGACGCGCGACAGGCACAACAAGGAGCACTACGCCGACCAGCTCACCGACCTGTTCGAGGTCATGCTCGGCACCGGCATGCGCCGCGGCGAGATCCTCGCCCTGCACTGGTCCGACGTCCACGTCATGGACCGCAAGCTCTACGTCCGCTGGACTCTCGCCGCCATCAACAACGCGGAGATCCGCTTCGGTGAGCCCAAGACCGAGGCCAGCCGCGCCTGGATCAGCCTCTCCCCCAGAGCCATGGCAGCCCTCCACCGCCAAGCCACCCTCCAGATGAACGCCCACCCACAAGGCCGGCTCGAAGGACTCGTCTTCCCCCGCCCCGACGACCAACCCCTGCGCCCGAAATGGCTGTTGAACCAGCTCCGCAAACGCACCGCCGAACTCGGCCTACCCGCCATCGGCCTGCACGACCTGCGCCACACCGCCGCCAGCATCATGATCGCCGAGAACGTCCCCATCGCCGTCATCTCCAAGACCCTGCGCCACACCACCCTCGCCATCACCATCAACCTCTACGGCCACCTCCTCAAGGACTCCGCCGACCAAGCCGTCGCCGCACTCAGCAGCGCACTCGACCGCGCCGACGGCAACCGAAGCCAGCAGGAACGCCACGCTTCGCCTCTGCGATCAGCGGCTTGACGCAACAGGCAGCTGGTCGCCCGCTACTGCGGTTCGGAAGGACCGGTTCGGAGCCCGGAGTTCAGGTGCCGGAAGGCTCCGCAGCCGGGCCCGCGGGCACTTCCCGAACGAGCAAGCGGCCTTGAAGTGCGTCTACATGGCCGTCATGAGCCTCGACCCCACCAGCCAGGGACGCAAATGCTGGACCATGCGATGGAAGCCCGCCCTCCAGACATTCGACATCGCCTTCGACGGCCGACTCTCCATCGGCCGCCGGTAACTCACACACCATCAGATATACCAGTCACTGCACCCTCTACGCCGAGGGGTTCGCCGGCCCGGGCGTCTACCGGGGTGGCGAGCAGGGCTCGCCTGTCGTCGCCTACCACGTGCTCGCCAGCGCCCTCCGGAACAGACCGGGCCGGGTACGGATGGTGCTGGTGGAAGAAGACCCTCGGCGCAAGGCGGAGTTGGAGCAGCGCATCGCAGCCGCGGCGCGTTCCCGGCGGTTGCGGTCGGGACGCCTGGACGTTCGGATCGGCCAGGGCAGTTGCCATCCCGTCCTCCTGGAGGGACTGACCCGCACGGACAGCATGCGCCGACCGATGTTCGTCCTCCTCGACGGCTTCGGCGGCCCGGAGATGCCGTTCGACCTCCTGCGGCGGATCGCCGGTGCCCACCACAGCAACGAGGTGATGTTCACCTTCCAGCCCTCCTTCCTTGTCCGCTTCGCCGAGAAGAACGAGCACCACCACACTGCTGGCGATGCCTTCTTCGGCGGCTCCGGCTGGCACGACGTCTTCCGGCAACCGTCCAGTGCCAAGGCCGCATACCTCCGCGACCAGTACCGCGCGACGCTCAAGAGCGTTGGATTCCAGCACATGTTGGCTTTCGAGATGATCGACGAAGCCGGCCACCTGCTCTACCTCATCTTTGGCACCCGACACGAGCGGGGGTCGAGAAGATGAAGGACGCCATGTGGGTGGTCGACAGAACCTCCGGCGTCCGCTACCACGATCCAAGGACCCCGACCAGCAGGCCCTCGACCTCGAATTCGAACCCGACACCGGCCCGCTGCGCCGCATCCTCCTCGATCACCTCGCCTCCGCCCCTGTCGGCCGCACCGTGGACCAGCTCAAGACGTATGCCCTCCCGGAGACCGTCTACCGGCCCACGCAGGTCATCCCGCTGCTCAAGCGCATGCGCGACGGCCAGGAGATCGACGCTTCACCAGGGCGGATCATCGGTGCCAGCGCCATCACGGCCGCCCGCCAAGAGGGCCTCTTCCGACCCGCACGGGCCCAGCAGCCGTCTCTCTGGCGGATGCGGGCGCCCCCGGCCAATCGCCTGCCACCAGAGGTAGCATCGAGACCATGAGTGGTAGCAAGAAGTATTCGATCAGCCTGCCCGAGAACCTCGCCGAGACCGTCCGCGCCCATGTCGGCCCCGGCGGGTTCTCCGCCTACGTCGCCGAGGCTCTCGAGCAGCGCGTCGCTATGGACAAGCTCCGTGAGATCGTCGCCGACTTCGAGACCGACAACGACGAGCTCACCCGCGCCGAAATCGAAGCGGCCCGGGCCATGCTGCGCCACGACCACCGCCAGGCCGGCGGGGCCGCCGCCTGATGCCCGGCACCCTCCTCCTCGACAGCGAGGGCCTCTCCAAGCTCTACCTCAAGGACCGAACCGTCATGGCCCTGGTCCAGGCCGCCGCCGAAGAAGGCGTGCGCGTCGCCACCACCGCCATGACCACACTCGAAGCCGACTACGAGCGCATCCACCGCGCCCGGATCACGTGGGTCCTCTCCCGCATCGACGTCCACGACGTCACCGCCGACATCGCCGACAAGGCCGCCGCCCTCCTGCGCACCCACCACCTGCACGGCCACAAGTACGCCATCGACGCCGCCCTCGCGGCCGTCGCCCGCAACGCCCCCGCCCCGGTCACCCTCCTCACCTCCGACCCCGAAGACCTGACACTCCTCTGCGGACCCACCATCGAGGTCGTCAAGGTCTGACCGCCCTTCCGGCACCGCGTTCAGACCTCGGTGTTCGGGCCCCGGTCCCCGCGAACCGCCACTCGACCTCCGAGACGGTCCGAAGTGCTTCGATCCCGTCGAGGAGACGGGTCAGCGGTTCACTGCCGAGCGAACCGCGAAGTAGACCACGTCGGCGATGAGCAGCAGGACGGCGATGGCGAGCAGGAGGAGCATGCCGTCGACAACGGCGCCGACGACGCCGAGCACGACTGCGACGACGAGGACCAGGAGGAAGAGGACCATCGCACGCCTCCTTCGCGGGGCGGAGTTGTTCAGCGGCGGGCGAGCTGCCGCTCACCCGCGGTGCCCGACCGGTAGGCCGGACGGTGGTGCCGGAGGACCGCTTCCTCGTCCTCTGCGGGCAGGGCGTCGCCGGCGCCGACGGAAGGGCGGTCCTTGACCGGCGACTTCTCGTGGACGACCTCGACGTGTCCGGGTCCGATGCCGACGCCGTCCAGGGGGACGAGGACCGGGCGGTGGCGGGTGGGCGGGCCGATTCGGACGGCGGCCATCGCCGGGTCGTGCGTGCCGGTGTCCGCGTGGATCGCTTCCAGGGTGCCGACGTCGTGACCGTCCGCGTCCACGACGTCATGCGTGCGCCCCACGCGAATGTCCGCCGCCTCGATCACCGCGGCTCCCTTCGCCGGCCCGCCGCGGGGAGCGTCCGCAGGACGACCCGGATGGCCGGCTCGCCGAAAGCCCCTCCCCCTTCAGCCTGCCCCCGTCGGCGCCCGGACACCAGCACCCGCGGTCTCCGGCCGGCTCTTCCCGCACCCGCCAACCGCCGTTCGCGCCGACCGGGCCGCGGTCCGCGGCGACGTGGAAGCGTCGTCCGGACGGTTCCTGCGCCGCCGGGAGCGGCCGGTCAGCCGGAGACGGGGACCGGCCGACGGGCCTCACTTCATCGCGACGACGACCTTTCCGGCCTTGGCGCGGCCCTCCTCGGCGTACTCCATGGCGTCGCGGGTCCGGTCGAAGGGGAAGACGCGGTCCACGACGGGGCGGATCTTCCCGGCGTCGACGAGCCGGGTGATCTCGCGCAGCTGGTCACCGTCGGCCTTCATGAAGAGGAAGGAGTAGGTGACGCCGTGCCGCTCGGCGCGGCGCCGGGTCGTGAAGCTCAGTGCGTTCATCGCCTGCCGCAGGAACGGGTTCGCGCCGATTTCGCGGGCGAAGTCCGCGTCGGGCGGCCCGGCGATGCTGATGGCCTTCCCGCCCGGCTCGAGGACCCGCAGCGACTTCTCCAGGGTCTGGCCGCCGAGGGTGTCCAGGACGACGTCGTAGCCGTCCAGCAGCCGCTCGAAGTCCTGGGTGCGGTAGTCGACGACCACGTCCGCGCCGAGTTCCCCGACCAGGTCGGCGTTGGCCGCGCTCGCGGTGGTGGCCACGTGGGCGCCCAGGTGCCTGGCCAGTTGGAGGGCGACGGTGCCCACTCCGCCGGAGCCGCCGTGGACCAGGACCTTCTGGCCGGGGCGGACCTGCGCCCTCTCGACCAGCGCCTGCCAGGCGGTGAGGGCGACCAGGGGGAGGGAGGCGGCCTGCGCCATGGTGAGGGCGACGGGTTTGGGGGCCAGGTCGTCCTGGTGGACGGCGATGAGTTCGGCGAAGGTGCCGATGCGGTCCTTGTCGGGCCGGGCGTAGACCTCGTCACCCACCGCGAAGCGGGTGACGGCGGAGCCGACCCGGACCACCACTCCGGCCAGGTCGTTGCCCAGGACGAGTGGAAGGCGGTACGGCAGGATCCTCTTGAAAGCGCCGTCGCGGATCTTGAAGTCCAGCGGGTTGACGCTCGCCGCGTGGATCTCGACCAGGACGTCCTCGGGACCCGGCCGCGGATCGGGCCTCTCGGCGGCACGCACCGCCGACCGGTCGCCGTACTTCTCGATCAGGTAGGTCTTCATCTCTCCGTCTTCCTGCCCCGCCCGCCTGCGGACGGGGTCCCCGCTCGTTTTCCGGCGCGCCCGGTACGGGCCGCTCTCCGCCGGTCACCGCTGGTTCACGGCACCCCGCGCCGATGCGACGCGGGGCCCCTCACGCCGCGTTCGGCGACGTGGCCAGGCCCTGCTTGACGTACCGGGTGGTCTCGTCGGCGAGGACCTCGGGCAGGCCCGCCTCCACGGCGGCCAGGGCCTGGGCGGCGACCTCGGCGGGGTCCGCCTTGCGGTCGGCGGGGACGTCGGCGGCCATGTCGGTGTCCATGTAGCCGACGTGCAGCGCCGTCACGGTGATGCCGCGGGGGGCCAGTTCCTCCCGGGCCGCGTTGGTCAGCGCCCAGGCCGCCGCCTTCGCCGCGGCGTAGGCGCCGAGGTCGGCCGGGTGCAGCCAGGACAGGACCGACAGGACGTTGAGCACTGCGCCGCCGCCGTTGGACTCGATGACCGGGGCGAAGGCCCGAGTCACGGCGAGCGGGCCGAAGAAGTTCACCTCCGTCTCCAGGCGCACCGCGTCGATCTCCCCCGTGATCAGCCGGGTCCCGGTGGAGACGCCCGCGTTGTTGACCAGCAGCGTCGCGTCCGCGGCGGTGCGGGCCGCGGCCCGGACCGACTCCGGGTCCGTCACGTCCAGCCGCAGCGGGACGACGCCCGGCAGGTCGACCGTCTCGGGGCGGCGGGCCGCCGCGTACACCTTGGCCCCGTGCTGCACGAGCCGGGCGGCCAGGTGACGGCCGAGTCCCCGGTTGGCGCCGGTGACCACCGCGACCGCGTCCTTCAGTTCCATGAGCACTCCTGAGGTGGGGCGGCAGCTGGCCGCCGTGATAGATGTCGTCCGACATCTAAACTGTAGCCTAGAATAGATTCCACTCGACATCCAAACGGGAGGGTGACCGATGGGCCGCGCATCGCAGGCACAGGCGCAGGAGAACCGCCGACGGGTCGTGGAGACCGCCTCCCGGCTCTTCCGGGAACAGGGCACCCACGTCAGCGTCGCCGACCTCATGAAGGCCTCCGGCCTGACCCACGGCGGCTTCTACAAGCAGTTCGCCTCCAAGGAGGCCCTCGTCGGCGAAGCCACCGCCCACGCCTTCGCCGCACTCGCGCGCCACCACGAGGCCGGGCTCGGCCAGTACGCCGGACGGCGCGACGCCGCCCAGCGGGCACTGATCGACGCCTACCTCTCCACCGAGCACCGCGACGGCGCCGCCGACGGGTGCCCCGCCGCCGCGCTCGCCGGCGACATGGCCCGCGACGACGCGGACGGCGAGGCGCGCCGCGCCTACACCCGGGGGGTGGGCGAATTCGCCGACCGGCTCGCCACCGACGACCAGGACGGCATCACCCGGCTCTGCACCATGGTCGGCGCACTCGTCCTGTCCCGCGCCACCAAGGGCTCCCCGCTCTCCGAGAAGATCCTCACCACCGCACGCGAGGCGCTGACGGCCACCGACTGACCGGACTGACCGGAAACGCGGCACAGGGCGGCCCCTCCCGGGAAGGGCACGTGCCGCCGGCCGGCCACCGCCGGCCCCTCACAGGCAGCACCGCCCCTCACCCGGCCCGCCCGGCGACCCCGACCGCCTGCGGGCGGGGGCAAGCGGAGAGCACGGCGCGCGGCAGAAGGACCGGACGCCGGGATCGGACAGCACACCCGCGTCCTGCCGCACGCGGCCCGGAGCCGCTCCGGCCGCCCGCATCGCCGGGGCGGCCGGACCGCTCCCGGAACACCGTCCGCAGGCGGCGCGGCAGCTGCGCCCGTGCCGTCCGCACGGCCGTCGGGAGCGGTCACAGCAGCCGCGACCCGCGGTCCCCGTCGTCGACCGCAGGTCCGGGGTCCTGCGGCATCGGGCCGGTCCGGGTGCCCGCGGTCTGCTCCCGGGCGTGGTCGGGAGTCCTGTCCGGGGTCTCGCGCTGCCGGGCGAAGTCGTCGCGGTACCCGTCGGCCGTCGCCGTGCCGGTGCGGGCGTCGTCGCGCCGTCCGGCGGGGGCGCGGTCGTGGGCGCGGGCGTCCGCCGCCTCGTGGTGGGAGTGCCGCCGTCCGCGCCGAGCGGCCGCGCGGCGGCGGCGGAGGCCGGCCAGCAGGAGGGCGAGGCCGAGTACGGCGACGGCTCCGACCACGATGCCCCAGAGAAAGAGCACCCCGGTGGAGCCGGTCATGTGGTGGCCGAACACCGAGAAGGCGCCGTTGAGTTCGTGCGCGCTGCCGGTGTTGCCGAGGATCCCCGCCACCGCGACGACGGCCGCGGCGACCAGGAGGAGGGGTCCGAGAAGGATGATCATGACGTGCTCCCAACGGGTCTACGCCGTATGCCTACAGTCAACGCCGGGACTACACTGGCGTCTACACCGTATGACTACGAACTTTGCGTCACCGGTGCTCACGCCCGGCACGATCCGGCACGACCCGGGCACGGCGAGGAGGCTCCGAGATGGCAGTCACCCCGACCCGCGCGTCCGACCGGGACGCCGGAGCGCCCTTCGCGGAGCGACTCGACCTGGAGCGCATGCTGGCCTGCGCGCTGGAGATCGTCGACCGCGACGGCGTCGAGAAGCTGTCGATGCGGCGCCTGGCCCGCGCCCTGGGCCACGACCCGATGAGCCTGTACCGCCACGCCCCCAACAAGGCGGCCCTCCTCGACGGCGTCGCCGACACGCTCCTGCGCCGGCTGAGCGTCGATCCCGGCGACCCCGACTGGTCCGGCCAGCTGCGCGCCTTCGCCCGCGGCTACCGGCAACTGGCGCTCGACCACCCCAACGCCGTCCCCCTCCTGGTGACCCGCCCCCTGGCCACGCCCCTCGCCCTGCGCCCCGCCGGCACCCTGCGCCCCCTCGAGGACGTCCTGGCCCTCCTGACCGGGGCGGGCTTCACGGGCGCCGCCGCCCTGCACGCCTACCGCTCGCTGACCGGGCTCCTGCACGGCCACGTCCTGAACGAACTGCAGGAACTCGTCGACAACCCCGACGAGACCGACGACCTGCTCCGCCTGGGCCTCTACCGCCTCCCGCTCCGCGAGTTCCCCCTCCTGCGCGGCCTCGCGGCCGAACTCGCCTCCTACGACGGGGCCGCCGAACTCGAACGCGGCCTCGACATCCTCCTCTCCGGCCTCACCCCCGGAGGATCCTGACCCGCCGCGAGGACCGGCCCCGGCCCGCGCGCCGACCGCCGGCCGCCACGACGGGCGCACCACCGAAAGGAGCAGCACCGACTCCGCACCGCGGAGCACCGCACCACCCGGGGGGAACAGGAACGAAGGTCACCATGATCATCCTCGGAGTCATCCTCCTCGCCATCGGCTTCCTGGCCGGCATCCCGGTCCTGTGGACCATCGGCATCATCCTCGCCGTCGTCGGCCTCGGCCTGGTGGTCGCGGGCGCGCTCGGCCACGAGGTCGCCGGACGCCGCCACTACTGGTGACGCGCGGCACCACTCCCGCACCGACGGGGTGCCCGGCCCACCGGGGCCGGGCACCCCGTCTCCACTTGAACGACCCGCCCCGCGCCGCGCGGACACGCCCTCCGCTCCGGCCTCCCGGAGGAGACCGGAGCGGTTCGGCGGCCGCGGACCGGAACCGGACCGACCCGCCGCGCCCGCGCGGCCCGCGGCGCGGCTCCCGTCGGCCGTCTACACCTGCGCGGGCCAGGAGGCGGCCCGGCTCCGGGCGGTGTCCGCCCGCCGGTCGGCCGCGCCGGTGCCGCCGGGAGGTGCGACAGACGACGGCAGGAACCCGGAACCGGGCCCGGAGCGCGCCCCGCCGCCGCCCGCGGCGAGCAGTTCGCTCGCGGTCCTGGTGTTCGCCGGGTCGGCGGCCTCGGCCATCAGCCGGGCGGCGTCGGCGCTGTCCGTCCCCGGCGGGACGACCAGCAGGTCCAGTCGGCGCGGGGCGTACGAGCACACCATGATCATGTGCTCGTCCTGCTCGGTGGTGTACCAGCCCACGTGGACGGTGTGCCCGGTGACCGGGACGCGCCGGGGGACGACGGGCCACTGCGCGGGGTTGACGGTGATCCGGGTGACCCGGCCCCACCGCGCGTCGAGTTCGGCGGCCAGGGAAGGGAGTTCGAGGAGGAGGTCGCGCGAGCGGGGCCACCAGGCTCCGTCCAGGCGGCCGGGCCGGACACCGCTGGGAGCCAGGGAGAGACGCGGGACCGATTCCAGGGCGGCGGGCGCCGCCGCGGCACGATCGAACGTCGTGGTCATGACTGAGGACCTGTCTCCGGGACCGGCCCGAAGGCTCGGACCCGGCATCGCCGTTCGCCGGAGACGACGCCAGTATCCGGTGCCGGCATGCGAAGTGCCTTCGGTGACGTCCAGCCTACTCTCCGCCCTCCCCCGACCCGCTCTCCTCCTCCCGGCCGGGGGACGTATTGCCGGGGCGGGCCCGGAGTAGGCTGGTCGGCACCGAGGGCACTGCGTGGACCGGCACCGGACACCGGCCCCGTCTCCGGCGAACGACTGATCCCGGATCCGGTGCAGCCGGGCCCGGAGGCGGGTCTCCGACCATGAAGGCGATCCCCGATCGCGCCGCACCCACCGTTCCCGGCCGCCCCCTGCGGCTCCTGCTCGCCCCCGAACGGCGGAAGCCGGGCCGGCTGGACGGCGCCTGGTGGCCCCGGTCGAACGATCTCCTCCTCGAACTCCCCTCCCTGGCAGCCGCCTTGGACGCGCGGTGGGGCCGGGTCACCCGGATCACCGTGAATCCCGCGCAGTGGCCGGTGGTCCCCCGCCGGGTCCCGGTGGCCGGCCATGTCGTCCACGCGGGCTGGTACACCACCGAGCAGGACAAGCACATGGTCATGCTCTGCTCGTACGGTCGGCGGCTGGACCTGCTGGTCGTCCCCCCGCAGACGGACCCGGTCGACGCCGACCGGTTCATGGCGGAGGCGTCCGACCCGCGCAACACCCGGGCCGCGAGCGACGTGCTCGCACGGGAACCGGCCCGCCGGGAGGGGCCACGGCCGCGCCCCGACGGGGCGGCGGCGACCGCGCGCTTCGACGGCACCCGCGGGGCCGGTCGGCGGGCGGTTCCGCGACGGCAGCGCGCCGCCTACTGGACGGCGCAACGGTAGCCGGACGGTGCGTCAGCTCCGCCTCACGGTGAGGGGATCGGGCCGCAACGCCGGGCTCACCCCTCCGCCCCTTCGCCCGGCGCGGCGAGCAGGAGCGCGGTCCGGTCCGCGGTGAGCACGCCGAGGGGGTAGCCGTCCTCGTCGACCACGGGCCAGACGGTCAGGCGCCTGACCCGCATGGCCACGGCGGCGAGGGCTAGCCCCAGGGTCGGCCAGGCGAACGGGCCGCGCTGGTGGGCGGTGGCGCCGACCGTGCTCCGACCGGTGTGCTCGGTGTGCCGGGGACGGGCCGGGGCGGAGCGCAGCCCGGTCCGGGTGACGACGCCTTCGCAGCGGCCGTCGTGGTCGCGGACCAGCAGGTACTCGGCGCCGGAGCCGCGCAGGACGTCGTTCGCGCGGTCGACGGTGCTGTCGTCGGCGATCTGGTGCGTCCACGGCTCCATCGCGTCGGCGACGGTGAGGCCGCGGCGGTGCCGCAGCGGGAGGTCGGGGCGTTCGGTGGCGGTCACGGGGCTCACCGCTTCCTCTCCGGCGGCCCGCGCGCGTGCGGCTGCCGGGCTTTCGTTCACCCAGAACGAGGCCGGAACGGCTACCGGGATGCGGGATGCCCTGGATGCCTTCGAGGCTACTCCCGTCCGGATCGGGAGTCGCGGGGCGCCGACCGCGGTCCGGCCGGACACGGCGCGGAGTAGCGTGGGGAGTACAGCCGAGGACATCCCGCACACCGGCACCCGCGCCGACGTCGCCCTGGGTCATGAGTGGTCCCGCAACGGACCGGACGGGCGGCCAGCCGTGATGCCGATCCCCCTTCCCATCCCTTCCTCCCCCGGCCCGTGGTCGGTGCCCGGCTCTCCCCTGCTGCCGCGCCTCACTCTGGAGCCGACCCTCTCCCGGGAGGGCGTCTTCGACGGCGCCTGGTGGCCCCGCAGCACCCACCTCCTCGCCGAACTCCCGGACCTGGTGACCGCGTTGGGTGCCCACCTGGGCCGGATCGTCCGGGTCGGCCTGGACACCTTGGCCTGGGACGGCGTGCCGCGGTCCGTCGTGGTCGGCGGCGTGATGGTCAGGATCAACTGGTTCGACGGCAGCGACGCCACGATCAGCGTCACCCGGGGCTTCCAGGACCACTTCCTGCTCCTGGTGGTGCCTCCGGACACCCCGCCCGCCACCGCCGCGGCCGCGATGACCGGGGCCTCCGCCACGGGCAACCACACACCGGCGGCCGAACTCCTGCTCGGCTGAGGCGGGTTGCCGCCGGACCGGCGGCGCCGGGATAAGCGGTCGGGCCGCTCAGCGCCACTCGATCAGGAACAGCGTGGCGTCGTCGCTGGTGCGCCCGCCCCGGCGGGCCTTCAGCGCGTGCGAGAGTGCGCGCACCGTGGCCCGCACGCCGGAACCGGTGCGCTCGATGCGGTCGACCCAGTCGATCAGCTGCTCCTCGCCGAACTGCTCGCCGCCCGCGCCCCGTTCCTCGACCAGGCCGTCGGTGAAGCACAGCACCCGGTCCCCGTGCCGGAGCTCCCGCTCGCTGACCACCGGCTGCTCGCCGCCGAAGCCGACCGGCAGCGTGGTGGCGCTCTCCAGCCGTCCGACGACCGCGCCGCCGCGGATCAGCAGCGGTTTCGGGTGACCGGCGTTGACCCACTGGAGGTGGCCGGTGGCGGTGTCGAGCCGCATCATCTGCGCCGTGACGAAGTGGTCGGGGCCGAACTGCTCGGCAATGGCCCGGTCCATGAAGGCGTAGATCCCGGCGAGTCCGACGCCCGCGCGGCGGGCGTGCCGGTACGCGCCGACGGCCACCGTCGCCATGGTGGCCGCGTCCAGGCCGTGGCCCATCGCGTCCAGGGTGGCGACGTGCAGCACGTCGTCGTCGAGCGCGTAGTCGAAGCTGTCGCCGGCCACCTGGTAGGCGGGCTCCAGGATGCCCGCCACCGCGACCCGGGGCACGGACATCGACAGCGGCGGCAGCAGCGACCACTGGATCTCGGCGGCCACGCTCATCGGTTCCAGCCGCCGGGCCCGGAAGACCAGGTCGGTGTAGCCGCTCCTGGTGATCAGCAGGTCCGCCACCAGGGCCGACAGCCGCCGCAGCGGCAGCCGGTCGCCGTCGCCGACCGCGTCCAGGGTGAAGGCCAGCACCCCCGCCTCGTCCCCGCCGTCCAGCAGCGGCAGGTACACCCGCACTCCGTCGTCCTGCGGCACCTCCACCGCAGTGCCCCGCAGGAACGCCTCACCGGCCGCAGAACCGACGATCGGCAGCGGCGGGCCCCCGGCCAGACCGCCGCCGGACAACGGGACCAGCACCGACTGGCCGTAGTCCTGCAGCAGCAGCGCCGGCTCCCGGCCGCCCAGCCCGGCCACCGCCTCGGCGACCAGCGGGGCGATCAGCGCCGGCGCGAGCTCCCGGGCCCGGTCGAGCAGCACCTCCAGCAGGTGCTCCCCGGACCCCGCGGGGCGCTCCGCTCCCCCGCCGCGCCGCCGTTCGCCGCCGCTCACCGCCATGCCTGCCTCCTGAACCGCCCCGGCCCCCGCGTCCGCCGTCCCTTCCATTACGCCCGAGACCGGCCGGGCCCGCCCCCGGCCACGGCTACCCGGTCGCCAGCTCCGCCCACACGGACTTCCCACCCTGCCCCGCCACGGCCCCCCATCGCGTGGTGAGCCGGTCGAGGACGACGGTGCCGAAGCCGTGGGGCGCCCCCGGCCCGGTGGGGCGGCGCCGGGGCAGGACGCGGTTGCGGTCGCCGACCGTGACGCGGACGGCACCGAGACGGCGTTCGAGTTCGAGGTAGCGCGGTCCGCCGCCGTGGTCGCAGGCGTTGGACAGCAACTCGCCGACCACGAGGAGGGTGTCGTCTGCCAGGTGGGGCCGATCGGGCGGCGGCTCCCACAGGTGCCACGCGGCCAGGGCCCGGCGGGTGAAGTCCAGGGCGGGCCCGACCGGTGCCTCGGTGCGGGCGGGGAACGACAGGCGACGGCGCGGCGGTTCCGGGTCCTGATCGTTTCGCATGGGTCGCCCCGCGGACGGATCGTGTGGTGCCCCGCGGATACCCGGGCCGCCGTCCACCACACCTCGGGGAAGGGCCCGTGACCGCGGCCGCCGGGCGCGGGGCGCTGCCAGGCCCCTGCCCCGGGGAAACCGGACCGGGGAAACCGGAATCCGGGTTCATACTTGTGGTGTGGCGGACGCACCCGGACCGCGCACGGGCTGGACGTTCCTGACCCAGCACGCGCGGATCCTGCTGATGGTCTCGCGCGACCCGCAGGTCCGGGTCCGCGACGTGGCGAGGGCGTGCGAGGTGACCGAGCGGGCGGTGCAGGGCATCCTCACCGACCTGGAGGACACCGGCTACCTCACCCGCACCCGGCACGGGCGCCGCAACCACTACCGGGTGGCCCGGCACACCTTCTTCCGCCACCCGGCGGAGTCCCGCCACGAGATCGCCGGACTGCTCGCCCTGTTCGCCGACCTCGACTCCGCGACCGGTACCGACGACCCCCTTCCCGGTGGTGACCATGAACACCGCGAACACCCCTGAGCCGATCGACGTGCCGGCCCCCGCCGCCGACAGCTCCACCCGGCAGGCGCTCACCACCGCCGCGCACGCCGAGCCGGCCCAACCGCGCGACCTGACCGCCACCACGCCGGACCGCTTCACCCGCGGCGGCTGCCACCGCGCCCCCACCGCGGCCGGTACGGCGCAACCCGCCGCCGCGGCAGCGGCGACCGCCCGGCACCGGCCGACACCCGGTTCGGCCGACCGCCCGACCGCCAGCCCAGCCCCCTGCCGCGCGGACCCGAACGGAGGCCGCCCCGTGCCCGCCCATCCCCGCACCCGCACCCGCAGCCACCGTCACGAGCCCGGCCTGCGGATCACCATGACCGACCTGCCCGGCGCGACGGTGGTGCTCCGCCCCGCCGGGGACCTCGACCACGACCGGGTGCCCGAACTGGAGCACGCCCTGGCCCGCGCGCTCGCCCGCCGCCCGCGACGCCTGGTGGTCGACCTGTCCGCCGTGCGGTTCTGCGACACCGCCACCCTCCACCTGCTGTTCAAGGCCCACCGCGCCGCCCGCCGCACCCACGCCGCCCTGCTGCTCGCCCAGCCCTCCGCGCCGGCCCGCAGGGTGCTGGAGATCACCGAGATGGACACCGTCCTGCCCACCCTCCCCACCCTCCGCGACGCCCTGACCCGCACCCCCGGGACGGACACCTGAAGAACCCCCCCGCCCGCCGGTCGGCACCGGACAGGACACCCGGTACCGACCAGCGGCCCCGGCACGGGCTGTCTGCTCAACCAGATCCGGCACCGCCCCGCGCATGTCCACATGCCGCCCCGGCAAACCCCGACCGCCCCGGCCGGGGGCGGCGCCGCTTCCACGGGCCGACGCCTGTTCCGGACATCGGACGGACTGTTCCCGCTGGACCGCACGGGTGGAGTCGCCTTCCCCGTGGGCGTAGCCGAGGGGGCGGGTGGGCGGGAGCTGTGTTCGTCTTATCTCGGGCTTACACCTGTGAGTAGTTGATGCGTGCTCAGGTCCGCCCCCGTGCCGTCGACCACCGGGACCGGCGGCTTGGCGCGCTGTGCCCGATCGGGCCGCGCGGTGTGATCCGGCTCCTCTCTCACGAAAGACAGGCCATGCAGCGTCCGCCGTCCCTGAAGCTGTCGTCCCTCGCCCGCCGTTCCGAGAAGCCCATGGCGGGCCTCGGGGTGCTGGCCCTCGCCGCCGCCGGCGCCCTCGCCGGCCTCGCCCCCGGCGTGGGCCACGCCTCCAGCCACCGGGAGGCCCCGCTGATCGCGGGCGACCCGCGGGCCGACAACACGGACGTGTACGCGTTCGTCAGCCCGGACAAGCCCGACACCGTCACCCTGGTGGCGAACTGGATCCCGTTCGAGGAGCCCAACGGCGGCCCGAACTTCTACCCGTTCGCCGACGACGCCCGCTACAACATCAAGATCGACAGTGACGGCGACGGCAAGCCCGACACCACCTACACCTGGACCTTCGCCAACCACTACCGCGACGACGCCAACCAGTTCCTCTACAACACCGGCGTGGTGAAGTCCCTGGACGACCCGACGCTGAACTTCCGCCAGACCTACACCCTCACGGTCACCGGCCCGGACGGGAAGTGCAAGGTCCTGCTGAAGGACGCGCCCGTCGCGCCGTCGAACGTCGGCAAGGCGTCGATGCCCGACTACGGCTCGCTGCGCAAGCAGGCCGTCACCGAACTCCCCGAGGGCGGGCAGAGCTTCGCCGGACAGGCCGACGACCCGTTCTTCCTCGACCTGCGGGTCTTCGACCTGCTCTACGGCGGGAACCTCAAGGAGTCCGGCCACGACACCCTGACCGGCTACAACGTCAACACCATCGCCCTCCAGGTGCCGAAGACGGCCCTGGCCCTGAAGGGCGACGCGGAGCGCAACCCGGTCATCGGCGTGTGGTCGACCACCGACCGCAAGGGCGCCGTCGTCACCGACAAGGGTGGCGAGGGCAAGCCCGGCGGCGACAAGGGCGGCGAGGGCAAGGCCGAGGGCGACTGGCGGCAGGTCTCCCGGCTCGGCAACCCGCTCGTCAACGAGGTCGTCGTCCCGATCAAGTACAAGGACGCCTTCAACGCCCTGACCCCGGACAAGGACCACACCGTCACCCCCGTGGTCGACAAGGTCAAAGACCCGATCGTGCCCAAGCTCGTCCAGAGCATCTACGGCATCCCCGCCCCGGCAGCGCCGCGCAACGACCTCGTCGAGATCTTCCTGACCGGCGTCTGCAAGGCGTGCGGCCCCGTGCAGGCGGACCTGAACTCGCAGCTGCTCAACAAGGACGTCAAGAAGGACGCCTTCGTGCCCTCCGAGGAGCTGCGCCTGAACATGGGTGTCGCCCCTGCGGCGGCGCCGAACCGGCTCGGCGTGCTCGCGGGCGACCTCGCGGGCTTCCCGAACGGCCGTCGCCTGGCCGACGACGTCGTCGACATCACCCTGCAGGCCGCCGAGGGCGCCGCCCAGACCGGCACCCTCGTTCCGGCCCTGGCCGCCGGTGACGGCGTGAACGCCAACGACCACGCCTTCGGCCACCACTTCCCCTACGTGGCACTGCCCAACACCGCCGCCGTCAACCAGGCCGTCTCCGACAACCCCGGCGGCTCCGTCGAGGCGGGCTTCGGCGGCCTCGCCCTCGGTGGCTTCCCGATCGCCGGCGCGGCCGCGATGGCGGGAGGGACGCTGCTGTCGGCCGCGGGCGTCATGGCGCTGCGCCGCCGCTCCGCCCGCTCGTGAAACTGCCCGAACGGGCCGGCCGGCCGCTCCCCGCGAGCGGCCGGCCGGCCCTCGTGCGCGCCCGGCTCGTAGCCGCCCTGGTGGTGTCCTTCGCCCGGGCGAAGGACACCACCGCCCGGACAGGTGCCGGCGCGGCGCGTGCGGGTGCTGCGCTGCGGACGGCCGGGCCCCGTCGCCTGGTGGGAGCGGGTGCCGTGGCGGCGGGGCTCGCGCTGGCCGGGCTCGGCGCGGCGGCCGTCACCGACCGACCGGCCGCGCCCGCCCCCGCGCGGGTCGCCGACGTCGGCGAGCTGCCCGCCACCGTCCACGGTGCGGCACCGACCGCGCCGGAGGGCGGCTCCGACCGCGCGCCGGTCGCCCCGCCCGCCCGGCTCCGCATCCCCCGCATCGGTGTCGACACCGCCCTAGGCGACCTCCAGGTGCAGGACGACGGCCACCTGGCCGCGCCTGCGGACCCGGACGTGGCGGGCTGGTGGAGCCAGGGACCCGCCCCGGGCGGCCCCGGCACCGCCGTCATCGTCGGCCACGTCGACTCCCGCACCGGCCCCGCGGTCTTCGCGGGCCTGTCCGTCCTGCGCCCCGGCGACACCATCGAGGTGCAGGCGGTGGACGGAACGGCCTCCTCCTTCACCGTCCAGGCCCTGCGCAGCTACGACAAGCAGGACTTCCCCGCCGAACAGGTCTTCGGGAACACCGCCGGACCGAGCCTGCGCCTGATCACCTGCGGCGGCAGCTACGACCGCGCACAGCACGCCTACGACGCCAATCTGGTGGTGTTCGCCGCGCCACCGGCCCGTGGCAACGACACCCCGACCGCATAGATTCCGTCCCGCCCACGACCGCCTGGAGTACCGCAGTGAACCGACGCCGCCGCCTGCTTCCCGCCGCCGTCGCCACCGCCCTCGGCGTGGGCCTGTTCCTCGCCGGGGGCCTCGGCCTCACCCCACAGGGCGGCGAAGCCCCCGCCGGGCAGGAGCGGAGCATCGGGCAGGACAGTGCGGACACCGGCCTGGCCGCGGACATCCGCGGCCTGCAGGACCACCTGAAGCAGACCCCGGGCGACGCCCTCGCGATGGCCTCCCTGGGCCTGGCCTACGTCCAGCAGGCCAGGATCACCGCCGATCCGTCGTACTACCCGAAGGCGGAGGAGGTCCTGACCCGCTCCCTGGCCGCCGACCCCGCCGAGAACTTCACCGCGATGGCCGCGATGGCCGCCCTCACCGCAGCCCGCCACGACTTCACCGCGGCCCTCGACTGGTCGCAGAAGGCCGTCGCGATCAACCCCGACAACTCCACCCTCCACGGCACCCTGGCCGACGCCTACACCCAACTCGGCCGCTACCCCGAGGCGTTCGACGCCGTCCAGCGCATGGTCGACCTCAAACCGGGCACCCCCTCGCTGGCCCGCGCCTCCTACACCTGGGAGCTGCGCGGAGACACCGCCGCCGCCACCGCCACCATGCAGCGCGCCCTGGACGACGCCAACACCGCCGCCGACCGCGCCTTCGCCCTCTACCACCTCAGCCTGCTCGCCCTGGGCGCCGGGGACGCGAAGACCGCGCTCGCCCGGGCCGAAGCGGGCCTGCGCACCGCACCAGGCACCGCCTCGCTGCTGGAGGCCAAGGGCCGAGCCGAGGCCGCGCTCGGCAACACCGACGAGGCCGTCGCCGACCTCCGCCGCGCCACCGCCCAGGTGCCGCAGCCCGAGTACGTCCTCGAACTCGGCGAGCTGCTCCAGTCGCTGGGCCGCACCGACGAGGCCGAGCAGCAGTACCGGGTGCTGCGCGGAGAGTGGAAGCTGTTCGCCGACAACGGCGTCGCCCTCGACGCGGACGCCGCTCTCTTCGAGGCCGACCACGGCGATCCGAACACCGCCGTCGCCATCGCCGAACAGGGCCTGCGCACCCGCCCGTTCCTGGACACCCACGACGCCTACGCCTGGGCCCTGCACGCGGCCGGCCGCGACGCGGACGCCCTGTCGGAGTCCGACCAGGCGCTCGCGCTCGGCACCCGCAACGCCCTCTTCCACTACCACCGCGGCGTGATCCTGCGCGCGCTCGGCCGCGACGACGAGGCCCGCACCGAACTCGGAACGGCCCTGGCGACCGACCCCGACTTCCACCCGCTGCACGCCCCCGCCGCGCGCGCCGCCCTGGCTGAGCTCTCCACCGGGCACTGAACTGCGGCGGGCGGGGGGACGGCCGGCCACCGGCTACTTCGACCGGGGCGCCGCCACGTGCCCCGGGTCGCCGCCGAGGTCGGTGTACAGCCCCGTCCAACGACGATCGGTGTCGGTGGGCGGTCGGCCGTCGCAGTAGGCCTTGGTTCCGTTGGCGGTGTAGAAGCGCATCATCTCCAGCACGGCCGTCGGATCGGACCGCTCCCCGCCGGTGTACCGGCTGCCCGGCTCCTGCGCCTGGTGCCGGAGGCAGGTCGGCGACGGTGTGCCGGGCTGGGCGTCGAAGCTCCCGTCCGATCCTCCGCCGCCGCAGCCCGTGAGCAGCGCGGCGGCGGTGGCGAGGAGCAGGAACGGGCGGGTGCGGCGGGTGTCCACGGCGGTCGTCCTCCGGTGGGTGCGGGCGTTCACAGGGTGGCGGGCAGGCTGCGGACGACCAGTCCCAGCCCGACGGTCAGGATCAGCCCCGCGGTGAGCAGGGCGCTGTACGGGGCGATCCGGCGGACGCGCCGGGCGAGCGGCCCGTCCTGCACCGCGGCGATCCGGTCACCCATCCGGACCAGGAGCAGGCCGACGGCGGTGAGGGTAGCGGCCATGCCCACGCCGTAGGCGACCACGAGGGCCGCACCGAACAGCGTCCGGCCGAGGGCTACCGCGCCGAGCAGCACCACCAGGGCGGACGGGCTGGGGACCAGGCCGCCGGCGATCCCGAGGCCGATCAGGTTGCGCCGGCTCGTCGGGGCGGGGTCGTGCCGGTGGTGGCCGCCGAACAGCCCGTGGCGGTGGCCGTGGTGACCGTGCGCCAGTTCACCGGACCGGCCGTGGACGTGCGGATGGCCGTGGTCGTGGTCGTGGTGACGACCGTGGCCGTGATCGTGCGGGTGACCGTGATCGTGGTGGTGCGGGTGGCCGTGGTGCGGGTCGGGGCCGGTGCGGTGGCCGTCCGACGCGGGGTGCGGGTCGTGGTCGTGGTCGTGCGGGGTGCCCGCGGCGTGGGCGGCGGCGTGGGCGAGCTCCCTGGCATCGGCGTCGTCGGAGCCCGGCTGGGGATGCGGGAGGTGTGCGTGCGCGCGGGCGTGGCGGGAACGGCGGACGGCATCGCGCAGCAGGCCCGCGCCGACCAGGGCGACCAGCGCTCCGCTGAGGACGCCCAGCCAGCCCAGCAGCACGTCTCCGGCCAGCGAGGAGAAGGTGGTCAGGCACAGGCCGATGACGATGACCCCGGCGGTGTGGGTCACCGTGACGGTCGCTCCGACGGTGACGGCGTCGCGGGTCCGGCCGCGCCGCCCTGCGAGGTAGGCGGCCATCACGGTCTTGCCGTGCCCGGGCAGCAGCGCGTGTCCGGCGCCGAGCACGATCGACAGCAGGACCGCGAGCAGGCCCAGCGGCACGGTCAGCCGCTCGGCGGCACCGATGCCGGCGAGGCGGGCGTCCAGACCGGCCAGCCAGGCCGTCGGCCCGGAGCCGTCCGCCCGGACGGCCGCCGTGCCCGCGGGCACGGCGGCGCCGCCGGGCCTGGCCCGGAACTGGGCACGGGTGACGCCGCTGGGGCTGTCCAGCAGCTCCCGCGGGTAGTCCCGCAGTTCCGCGGAGACCGATGCGGTGGGAACGTCGGAGCCCTCCAGCGTGACGCCGTCGCCGCGCGCGGTGATCTCGTTCCACCCCACCCGGGCCGGGTCGCTCCCGGCGTCCACCCGGATCAGGCTCCCGTCGGCGGGCAGGTGCAGGTCGGCGCGGAGCACGCACTCCAGGCGGCTGGTGCGCAGACCGGCGGAACCGTCCTCGTAGCGGAACCGCGCCGAGTCGGTCCGCCAGGTCAGCGGCGTCGCCTCCTGGCCCGCCGTCACTTTCAGGTGCTGCGCCGTGAGGCCGCACTGCTCGGTGGCCCAGGCCGCGCGCTCGGTGTCGTCCGCGGAGCCGTCCCCGTTCCGGTCGACCTTCGGCTGTTCCTGGAGGGTGGGGATCTCGGCGGCGTCGGTGACCGCGAGGGCTTCGACGGCGTCCGGCCGGACGGTGAGGCCGAGGTAGTGGTTGAGGGAGAAGTTGCCCAACGGGTGGGCACCGGCAGCGGGTGTGCCGAGGGCCAGCAGGCACAGGGCGGCCGACGCGACGGCGCCCGCTCTGACAAGGAATCGTGCTGCCTTCACGCGGGCCTCCAGGAACACGGCCGGGCGGTCCACGGCCGACGGGCCCGGTGGGAGAGGGAACGAGGCGAGGTGCCCCGCAACTACCTTCGCGCCCGCCCGCGCCACGGGGAACAGCTACCACCCCGACCTGCCGGGGGATCACCCGCACGGGGCAACCCCGCTACCGGGGCCCGCCCGGGCCGGAGCCGGACGCCGCCAACCCGCTCCCCCCGGTGGACCGGACGCCGACCACGCACTCTCACGCGCCCCCGGCGCGCCCCCTGACAGACCCCCTTTCTGCGGTGATAGTGCAAGTACGAGTCGAACGCACCCGAGCGGACGCTCGCCCCACGCCGGAAGGACGCCCGTGGCCTCCTCGTCCGCACCCCTCCCCCCGTCCCGGGCCGCCGCACCCGCGAAGATCCCGATCACCCGTCAGGAGTGGCGGCGACTGGGCACGATGGCCGCGTTCATCGCCGCCCTGCACGTCATCGGCTGGGTCACCCTGGTCGCCGTCGTCGCCCCTGAGCACCACGCCCTGGGCACCAAGACCTTCGGCATCGGGATCGGCGTCACCGCCTACACCCTCGGCATGCGCCACGCCTTCGACGCCGACCACATCGCCGCCATCGACAACACCACCCGCAAGCTCATGGAACAGCGCAAGAGACCCCTGTCGGTCGGCTTCTGGTTCTCCCTCGGGCACTCGTCCATCGTCTTCGCCCTCGCCGTCCTGCTCTCGCTCGGCGTCAAAGCCCTGGCCGGCCCCCTCCGGAACGACGGCTCCGCCCTCCACCAGGTCACCGCCCTGATCGGCACCGCCGTCTCCGGAGCCTTCCTGTACCTGATCGCGATCGTGAACCTCGTCATCCTCGTCGGTTTGTGGAAGGTGTTCCGCCAGATGCGCGCCAGCCACCTCGACGAAGCCGCACTGGAAGAGCAGCTCGACAAGCGCGGCCTGATGAACCGACTGCTCGGACGCGTGACGAACTCGGTCAGCAAACCGTGGCACATGTACCCGCTGGGCATGCTCTTCGGACTCGGCTTCGACACCGCCACCGAGATCGCCCTGCTCGTCCTCGCCGGCTCCGGAGCCGCGTCCGGCCTGCCGTGGTACGCCATCCTGTGCCTGCCCGTGCTGTTCGCCGCCGGCATGTGCCTGCTGGATACCATCGACGGCTCGTTCATGAACTTCGCCTACGGCTGGGCGTTCTCCAAACCCGCCCGCAAGATCTACTACAACCTGACCGTCACCGGCCTGTCGATCGCCGTCGCCCTCCTCATCGGCACCATCGAACTGCTCGGCCTCCTCGCCGACAAACTCGCCCTGCACGGGCCCTTCTGGGACTGGATCTCCCGACTCGACCTCAACACCGTCGGCTTCGCGATCGTCGGCCTGTTCGTCGCCACCTGGCTCATCGCACTCGCCGTGTGGAGGTTCGCGCGGATCGAGGAGAAGTGGAACGTCCCCGGCCCAGCCACCACCCCCGCGGCGGTGAACGAGGGCTGACAGCACGACAGCCACCCTGCGGGCCTCTCCGAACGCGCCTGCCGGGTACGGACCTTCACCGGCTTCCTCTCTGGATCTCCCTACGATCGTGCATGGTTACTCAGGCCGAACTCTCCTTGCAGGAGACGCTGACGGACCTTGATCCCTGCACTACGGCATCAGTGCGCGATACGTGCAGAGGAGCGGGTTCACCGTCCAGGAGCAACCGCGCCGGAAGCGAGTGCGGCTGGAGGCCACCGATCGGTTCGAACACGGTAACGGCAGCAGGCTGATCGCGACCCGAGCAACGTCGTGTCCCGCTTCAACTTGCTGACATGATTTTGGGGTCGGGAAAGTTGGGGACGAGGGGGTCGGCGACTCCGGTGTGGACGTCGTGCGGGCGGTTCCAGGC
>NZ_JOGH01000115.1:0-21877 GCF_000721345.1 Kitasatospora sp. NRRL B-11411
CCATCGCGTGCAACCGCCTGAAAGCCATACCCGGCGCCTCTGGATCTCTGGACCTTACGACGGCCCGTCCAACCCACCAACAACGTAGGACCGCCTGACACCGGCCGCCTCCTGGCCCGTACTGACGCGGTATCAACCCCCGTGCCCGTGCTCCGCCATGCACCCCGCCCCGCCCAGCACCCCGTCCACCGCCCCGTCCACCACCTCGTTCACCGCTCCGCGAACGTTTCAGCGCCCCGCGCGGGCCCAGGAGCTGCGGGGACGTCCGGCAGCCCGGGCCGCGGATTGACAGGTCCGCCGCCCCTTCCCACCATGGGAGCGCTCCCAAGCGCCGGCCGCCGCGGCACCGTACGCCGCCCGGCCGTCCCCCGTCCCCGTCCGGCTCGGTGGCCTCCGTGGCGTGGCCCCGGGCCGGCGCCCCACCCGGGAGGAACCACCCCCATGCTGTTCCGCAGGAGATCCGCCGGGCTGCGCCGCCCGCTCGCCGCGACGGCCTCGGCCGCCCTGGCCGTGCTCGCGGCGGCGCTGCCGCTGTCCGCCCCCGCCGCCGCCGCGGACCCCGCCCCCGCCGCGGACACCACCGTCACGGTGAACGCCGCCGCGGGCCTGGGCACCGTCGGCCAGGCCGCGCTCGGCGCCAACACCGCCATCTGGGACTCGCACATGAACGACCCCCAGGTGGCCTCGCTCTACCGGGACGCCGGGATCGGCGCGCTGCGCTACCCGGGCGGCTCGTACGCGGACATCTACCACTGGATCGACAACAGCGCACCGGGCGGCTACGTAGCCCCGGGCACCGGCTTCGACGCGTTCATGGGGACGGTGCAGGCCACCGGCGCCCAGCCGATCCTGATCGCCAACTACGGCTCGGGCACCGCCCAGGAGGCCGCGGACTGGGTCCGGTACGCCAACGTCACCAAGGGCTACGGCGCGAAGTACTGGGAGATCGGGAACGAGATCTACGGGAACGGCGTCTACGGCAGCGGCTGGGAGAACGACACCCACGCCGACAAGACCCCGGACCAGTACGCCCGGGAGGTCAAGGCGTACGCCGCGGCGATGAAGGCCGTCGACCCGACGGTGAAGATCGGCGCGGTGCTCACCATGCCCGGCAACTGGCCGGACGGCATCGTCGCGGGCGGCGACAGCGGCGACTGGAACCACACCGTGCTGGCCGCCGTCGCGCACGACGTCGACTTCGTCAGCGTCCACTGGTACCCGAACGCCGGCGGCGGCGACGGGGCGCTGGCCGCCGTCCGGCAACTGCCCGGCGAGCTGCGCGAGGTGCGCAACCTGCTGGACCGGTACGCGGGCGCCGACTCGGCGAAGATCGGCATCGCCATGACCGAGGTCAACTCCGAGTCCGGCAACGGCGCCCTCACCAGCCGCCCGAACGGCCTGTTCGCGGCGGAGGCGATGAGCACCGCGCTGGAGAACGGCGTCTTCACCGTCGACTGGTGGGACACCCACAACGGCGTCGGCCCGATCACCACCGTCGGCGACGAGACCGACTACGGCGACATGGGCATGCTGTCCAGCGGCGCCTGCAACGGCAGCGTCTGCGAACCGGCCGTGAACACCCCGTTCGCGCCGTACTACGGCATCAAGGCGCTCGGCGCGCTCAGCGACCCGGGCGACACCATGGTGGCCTCCGCCGCCTCCGGCCCCGAGGTCTCCTCGCACGCGGTGCTGCGCGCCGACGGCGACCTCAGCGTGCTGCTGCTGAACAAGAACGCCACCGCCGCCCGCACCGTGGACCTGCGCTACCTGGGCTTCACCGCCGGGGCCGCCGCCCCCGCGGTGCAGCGCTGGGCACCCGGTGACACCGGCCTGGTCGACGCCACCGGCACCGCCACCGCCACCTCGGCGACCCTCGCCCCGTACTCGCTCACCGTGCTGACCGTGCACCCCGCGGCCGGCACCGACTCCGCCACCGTCGGCGCCCCCGGCACCCCGCGCACCACCGCCGTGGACGCCGCCACCGCCACCCTGAGCTGGCCGGCCGCGACCGGCGCCGTGGACCGCTACGAGGTCTACGAACAGCTGGGCACCACCGTCCAGCTGCTCGGCTCGTCCACCGGCACCTCGGCCACCCTCTACAACCTGCCGCCGGGCTCCCGGCACACCATCAACGTGCTGGCCCGCGACCAGGCCGGCCACCTCTCCCGGCCCTCCGTCCCGCTCACCTTCACCACCGGCACCCCCGCCACCAGCACCTGCACCGTCTCGTACCAGGTGACCAGCGGCTGGGGCAACGGCTTCGTGGCCGACGTGGTGGTGAACAACCTCGGCCCGGCGGACCTGAACGGCTGGACCGTGGACTTCGACTGGCCCTCCACCGGACAGTCCGTCAGCTCCTGGTGGAACGCCGACATCACCTCCACCGGCCAGCACGTCCGGGTCACCAACGGCCAGTACAACGCCCACCTGGCGCCGAACGGCGGCAGCTCCGCCGAGTTCGGCTTCGTCGGCGCCAACAACGGCGCCAACCCGTCCCCGACGGTGTTCCGCCTGAACGGCACGGTCTGCCGCACCGTCAGCTGACCTTCCCCGCAACGGCGTTCCGCTCCGGCACCTGAGTACCCGTACTCAGGTGCCGGTGTCCGTGCCGAACGATACTGTTCGCACACGTCTGGAAGCCGTCACGCCGGGAGCCCGCTCCCGGCGCCACCGAGGGGGAACACCACCATGAAGCGCACCCGTCTCGCCGCGACCGCCGCTGCCGCCGCCGTGCTCACCGCCACCGCCGTCACCACGGCCTCCGCCGACTCGCCCTCCCCCGCCGCCACCGCCCACGGCACCCCGGGCACCGGCCAGGTCATCCCTTACCCGGGCCCCGACGGCCTGATCTGGATCCCCGAGTGGATCGGCGACGGCGGCGCCGTCACCGGCGGCGCCAACCCCGCCGGCCTCCCCGTCACCGTCACCCTCGCCTGCCTCACCACCGACGCCCCCGCCGAGGCCCGCGTCACCTTCACCGCCCAGTACGGCGACCCCACCCCCGTCACCTTCACCACCCCCTGCCTCCCCGGCACGACCACCACCGCCACCACCACCGTCACGCCCGAACAGGGCCGCTCCTTCTACGTCGGCGTCCAGACCTCCACCCCGGACGTCCACTGGGGCCTGACCGTCACCCAGCCGGAGTCCTGACCCCCGCGGCGCGTACTCCGGGACTCGGCCGCCCTGCCGCCTCGCCGCCTCGCCGCACCGGTTCCCGCCCGGGGCCGGGCGGCCGGGCCCGGAGCGCCCCGGATACCTTCCTCCCAGGAGAGAACCACCCGCAGCCCGGCGGGGGCCAGGAACCCGAGGAGAGCAGACCGGACATGACAGCCAGCGACCCGGCGGACACCCCCGCACCTCCCGCATCCCCCGCACCTCCCGCACCTCCCGCCTCCCCCGCGCCCCGGCGCGTCCTGCTGCTGCTCTGGGCGGTCACCGCCACCGCGTACGCCCTCGACCTGGCCAGCAAGATCGCGGTGGTCGCCGGACTCGAGGGCCGCGCGCCCGTCCACCTGATCGGCGACTGGCTGGTGCTGCAGGCCCAGCGCAACTCCGGCGCCGCGCTCGGCATCGGCGAGACCACCACCATCGTCTTCACCCTGATCGCCACCGCCGTCTCCGTCACCGTCGTCCGCCTCTCCCGCCGCCTGGCCAGCACCCCCTGGGCGATCGCCCTCGGCCTCCTGCTCGGCGGCGCCCTCGGTAACCTGACGGACCGCCTCTTCCGCTCCCCCGGCCACCTCCGGGGAGCCGTCGTCGACTTCATCGCCGTCAACGACTTCAGCGTGATGAACCTCGCCGACTGGTCCCTCACCTGCGGCTGCGCCCTCGCCGTCCTCCTCTCCTTCCGCAACACCCCCATGAGCACCGCCCCCGCCCCCGCCCCTGCCCCCGCCGCCGCCGCCCCGACCGAGTCCTGACCGACCGGTCCGGGCAACCGTGCCCCCGGGCCGTCACGAATCCCGGTAGCGGCAGACCGTCTGCGCTGCCAGAGTGCCCCGGTGCTGAACGAATCCGAGGTACTCGCAGTGCTGGACCTGCTCAAGAGCGCGGGGGCGGCGGCCTGGGTGGACGGCGGCTGGGGCGTGGATGCCCTGATCGGGGAGACCACCCGCATCCATTCGGATCTCGATCTGGTCGTCCTGTCGGACCAGCTCGACGTGGTGCGGGACGCTCTGTTCGAAGCCGGGTTCACCGAGGTCCTGCGGGACTGGCTTCCCACCGCGCTGGCCGTCACGGACAGTGCCGGCCGGGAAATCGACCTGCACCCCGTGCTCGGGTCCGCCCGCGAAGGCGGACAGCAACTCCTCCCGGACGGTGGACGGTTCCACTACCCGGCTCCGGTGACCGGGACCATCGGCGGACGCCAGGTGCTGTGTGTCGACGCGGCAACGCAGGTGCGGTGCCACCTCGGCTACGAAGCCACGGCCAAGGACCGCCAGGACATGGAACGGCTGCACGCCGGCACGGGAGTGGAGCTTCCCCCCGATTACACACCTTCGCCGTGAAAGGCCGTTGTTCCGCCCGTCAGGACAGTCCGAGTCCGATCGGGGCCGGCCGCAGTGGCTGACCGTTCAACGCGTGGGAGTCCTCCTCGTCCCACCACAGACCGCCCTCCTTGGTGAGGTAGGGGTGCAGATCGCGGACGCCTCCGCCCTCGTGGAGCGCTTGCGCGACGGCGTGGAGGAGATGTGCGAGCCCGGGCCATGAATCGGTGAAGTCGCCGCCGCCGCCGTGGCCTGCCCAGCCCAGGCGCCCCGGGTTCGGGCCGGGCCGTTGGTCGATCACCTGTGCCACGCCGTCGGCGCTCTCGGCCCAGGGCACCCAGAGAGGGTGCCACCAGGGTTCGTCGTCCCACGGGCGGGCGGTCAGGCCGGCGTTCTCGGTCGCGACGTCCATGCGGGTCTGCCAGCGGTCCACGATTCCGCTCACCGGCAGTGGGGACTGCTCGGGGAGGAGAGTCGCCCAAGTGCTCAGCCCGTTGTGGCAACGCAGGGACTCGGCGAGGTCGCCGGGCAGTTGGATGCCGAGGACCTGTTCCGCGTCCCGGACCTCGTCCGCTGTCGCCGGCGGGTTGAGCACCGCGAGGCCGGAAGCCGAATGCCTCGCCAGCCAGGCATCGATCCGGCGCCACGACTCCGACGGGGGCAAGATCTGCTGGCTCATCGCGCCATCCTGCCTCACGTGTCCGACGCGGCGGGCCGAGGACTCGGATGCGTGCTCCGGCGGCGAACCGACGGGTCGAGCGGCGGCCGTTACCGACGTCGTCTGCAACCTGCTCTCCTGATCTTGGCTGTTTTCGCAGGTCACGAGCGCATGAGGGGCACTCGGCGCCCCGGCCTCGGGGCTCTCGGTCCGCTGCCTCAGTAGCCGTTCATGACACCGGCGCGTCCCAGGGGCCCCGCTCCGTGCCCGGGCTCGGAGGCTCGCGGGTCAAGAAGAGGTCGGCCCGGATCGCACCGGACCGGGGTGGCCCGGAACCGCCTTGTGCAGCGGCGTTCAGGCTTCGTCGGGAGCCGGAGCCGGAGTCCGAGTCGGGGTCGGGGTCGGGGTCGGGGCCGGGGTGGGGCGGGGTCCGGTGGCCGGGGAGAGGGTGGCGGCGGCGAGGGTGAGGAGGAGGACCGGGAGCATGGCGGTGCGCAGGCCGCGGTGGTCGCCGAGGAAGCCGAGGGACGGGGGGCCCGCGAGCAGGGCGACGTAGCCGATCCGGGAGGTGAAGGTGATCCGGGCGGTGGTGTCGGGGCCGGATTCGCCGGCGGCGGAGAGCGCCAGCGGGAAGCCGAGGGAGGTGCCGAGGCCCCAGAGCAGGACGGCGCAGCCCGCGGCGGTCGGGGAGTCGGCGAAGGAGACCAGGGCGATGCCGGTGGCGGTGAGCAGTGCGCCGCCGCCGAGCATCACGGGCCGGCCGAACCGGGCGACGGCGGGGCCGCCGGCGAAGCGTCCGGCGGCCATGGCGGCGGCGAACCCGGCGTAGACCAGCGAGCCGAGGCCGGCCGGCATGTCGTGGCCGTCGACCATCAGCAGCGGCAGCCAGTCGGTGGCGGCGCCCTCGGCCAGCGTCATGGCGAACACCACGCCGCCGATCATCAGCAGCCGGGGGTCGAGGGCGGGCCGCCGTCCCGCCGGCGCCGGGGCGGCGGGATCGGCGGTGGCGCGGCCGAGGCCGGGTCGCAGGCCCGGGAGGGCGAGGACGAACAGGGTGGACGTCAGGAGCAGGACGGCGGCCAGGTGCCAGGGGACGGGGAGTCCGATCGCCGCGCCGCCCGCGCCGAGGGCGGCGCCGAGCAGGGTGCCCAGGCTGTAGCAGCCGTGCAGGGCGGGCAGGACGGGGCGGCCGTACGCGCGTTCCACGTCGGCGCCGTCGACGTTGCTGGCGACTTCCGACAGGCCCATGCCCGCGCCGATCAGCAGCAGGCCGAAGGCGACCAGCGGCGCGGAGGAGCGGGCCGCGCCGAGCGCCGTGGTGCCCGAACTGGCCAGCACCAGAGCCATGCCGGTGATGACGACGGGCCGGGTGGAGAACCGGGCCACCAGGGCACCGGCCACCAGGATGCCGAGCATCGAGCCGATCGACATCCCGAAGAGCACCAGGCCCATCTCGGCGGTGGAGGCGTCGAGCCGGTCGCGGACGTCGGGGGTCCGGGTGACCCAGGTGGCGAGCGCGAACCCGGGTATCCCGAAGCACAGTTGCAGGGCCCGGCGGTGCCGGCGGACCGCCGGGTCCGGCAGCCGACGCTCCGGACGGACCGGGCGCTCCGGGCGCTCCGGGCGGACCGGGCGGGCCCGGCGCTCAGGGCGCTCCCGACGGACGCGCGCCTTCGGACGGATGCTGAACGCCGGGCGCACGCTGAACGCCGGGCGGACGCGGGGCTGTTGGCGGACGCGGGGTGCCGGGCGGGACTCCATCGGGACGCGGGCCTCCGGAACGGAACAAAGGGCGGAACGAACGAAGGAAGGGCCGGAACCGGGCGGGGCGGCCCAGCCGGGATGGTTGGCGTACCCACGCACCCTAGCCGCGCCCCGGCCCGCCCCTCCGCGCGGGGCGGAACCCCGGCTTCCGGTGCGGGGCCGCCCCCGCTCCGACGTGCCGGTTCGGGGGCGGCGGCGAGCGCCGAAATGGGAGAGCGCTCTCCCACTTGACATGAATTCTGCCAGGTCATCACACTGCTGGGGCGAGAGAGCGCTCTCAGCGCTCCCCTCTCTCTCGCTGCGCGACCGCACACCCCGTTCCCCCACCTGCACGCGCACCCGAGGAGCCGTCAGATGCTCGCGCCACGTCCCCACCTCCGCTGGAGGGCGCCGCTGTGCGCCCTCCTCGCCGTCACCGCCCTGCTGGCGAGCCTGCTGCTCGCCCTGGCCCCGGCACCGACCGCCCACGCCGCCGCCGGGGCGCTGCTCTCGCAGGGCCGGCCCGCCACCGCCTCGTCCACCGAGAACGCCGGGACGCCCGCCTCCGCCGCCGTCGACGGCGACCCCGGCACCCGCTGGTCCAGCGCCGCCGCCGACCCGCAGTGGCTCCAGGTCGACCTCGGCTCCAGCCGGACGGTCGGTCAGGTCGTCCTGCAGTGGGAGGCCGCGTACGCGAAGGCGTACCAGATCCAGACCTCGGACGACGGCGCCAACTGGACGAGTGTCTACTCCACCACCACCGGCACCGGCGGCACCCAGACCCTCGACGTCTCCGGCACCGGCCGCTACGTGCGGATGTACGGCACCGCCCGCACCACCGCGTACGGCTACTCGCTCTGGGAGTTCCAGGTCTTCACCACCGTGGACGGCAGCAACTCGCCCTCCCCCAGTCCGAGTTCGAGCAGCACGCCGCCCGCCGACCCGTTCTGGGGCGACACCGGCGGCATTCCGGCCGCGAAGAACGTGCTGACGGTGAAGGTGCTGAACCGCACCAACGGCGCCTATCCGGACAGCCAGGTGTACTGGAGCTTCAACGGCCAGGTGCACTCGATCGCCGAGCAGCCGTACCTCGACATGCCCGCCAACTCCTCCGGCCGGATGTACTTCTCCCTCGGTTCGCCGACCAGCAAGTACGCCGACTTCATCGAGTTCACCGTCGGCCCGGACGTCTTCAACGGCAACACCACCCGGGTGGACGCCTGGGCGCTGCCGCTGGCGATGCGGCTGCACGCCGCCGACGGCTACGACGTGCAGGTCGGTGACGCCCGGTCGGTGTTCGACGAGAGCCGGGCGCAGCTGTTCCAGGACTTCCAGGACGCCGTGCCGCAGGAGTTCAAGGTGCTGGCGCAGACCGAGGCCCCGTACCGGATCATCGCGCCGGGCAGCGACCCGAGCTTCCGGACCGGCGGGGTGAACGCCGACTACTTCACGGCGTACGCGAGTTCGGTCGGCGTCAACGAGTCCACCTCGAACATCTTCGGCTGCGCGGGCAGCATGGCCGCCGACCCGGGCATGTGCTCGGCGCTGAACCGGCACGTCGCCACGCTGCCGCAGTCGCAGTGGTCCGACCCGACGAAGTACTACGCGGCGGGCCCGGCCAACTACTACGCCGAGTTCTGGCACGACCGCGCGATCGACGGCCTGGCGTACGGCTTCCCGTACGACGACTACGCCGGCCAGTCCTCGTACGTCTCGCACGCGAACCCGCAGTGGCTCGAGGTCGCCGTCGGCTACTGAGCCCCGGCGCGTCCCCCACCCCCTGTCCGCGAGGAGAACCGTGAACGCACGTTCGGCACGCCCACCGGGCTCCGCCCCGGTGCCCCGACGCACCGTCAGCACGCTGTGGACGGCGGCCCTCGCCGTCCTGGCCCTGCTCACCACCCTGCTGGTCGCGGGCACGCCCGCCGCGCAGGCCGCACCGACGCTGCTCTCGCAGGGTCGGCCCGCGACCGCCTCGTCCACCGAGAACGCCGGCACGCCCGCCTCCGCCGCCGTCGACGGCGACAACGGCACCCGCTGGTCCTCCGCCGCCGCCGATCCGCAGTGGCTCCAGGTCGACCTCGGCGCCGCCGCGACGCTCGACCAGGTCGTGCTGCGCTGGGAGACCGCGGCCGCGAAGTCCTACCAGATCCAGACCTCGAACGACGGCGCCAACTGGACGAGTGTCTACTCCACCAGCACCGGCGCGGGCGGCACCGAGACGCTGAACGTCTCGGGCAGCGGCCGCTACGTGCGGATGTACGGGACCGCCCGCACCACCCAGTACGGCTACTCGCTCTGGGAGTTCCAGGTGTACGGCACCGCCGGGACGGGCGGGGGCGGCGCCGCCTGCGGCGCCCAGAACGCCGCGCTGGACCGGCCGGTCACCGCCTCCTCCGAGCAGAGCGCCGCCTTCCCGGCCGCGGCCGCCGTGGACGGCGACGGCGGCACCCGGTGGTCGAGCGCCGCCGCCGACCCGCAGTGGCTCCAGGTCGACCTGGGCGCGGTGCTGCCGGTCTGCCGGGTCTCGCTGGCCTGGGAGGCCGCGTACGCCACGGCGTTCCAGGTGCAGGTCTCCGCCGACGGGGCGAACTGGACGAGTGTCCACTCCACCACCGCCGGCACCGGCGGCACCCAGACCCTCGACGTCACCGGCACCGGCCGCTACGTCCGGGTGTACGGCACCCAGCGCGCCACCCAGTACGGCTACTCGCTCTGGGAGTTCCAGGTCTTCACCGGCGGGGGCGGCAGCACCCCGACACCCACTCCGACACCCACGCCCACTTCCCCTGGTGGGAACGGGAGTTGCGGCACCGTCAACGCGGCGCTCGGACACCCCGCCACCGGCTCCTCCACCCAGGACGCCGACCCGGCGTACGACGCGTTCTACGCGACCGACGGCAGCACGCTGACCCGCTGGTCGAGCGCGGTCGGCGACCCGCAGTGGATCGTGGTCGACCTCGGCGGGAGCCTGCCGGTCTGCCAGGTGGTGCTGCAGTGGGAGAACGCCTACGCCACCGGGTTCCGGATCGAGCTGTCCGACGACAGCGCCAAGTGGACGAGTGTCTACTCCACCACCACCGGCACCGGCGGCACCCAGAAGGTCGACGTCACCGGCACCGGCCGCTACCTGCGGCTGTACACCACCGCCCGGGCCACCGGGTACGGCGTCTCGCTCTGGGAGCTGGCCGTGCGCACCGTCGGCGACAAGGCCGTCACCATCCCGCCACCCGCGCCGAAGCCCGCGCCGGGCAGCTGCCCGTGGCTGAACCGGCCGGACGTGCCGGTCGCCACCCGGGTCGCCCAGCTGATGGGCGCAATGACCCAGGAACAGAAGGACAAGATGCTGTACGGCGACGGCTCCGACGTCTACATCGGGCAGATCGCCGGGCAGCCCGAGCTGTGCATCCCCGACCTCAACCTGGAGGACGGCCCGAGCGGCGTCGGCGACGGCCTCGGCGGCGTCACCCAGTTCCCGGACGGGGAGGTGTCCGCGGCCACCTTCGACCCGGACTACGTGCACGAGTTCGGCGTCGCGGTCGGCCAGGAGTTCGCCGGCAAGGGCGTGCACGTCTCGCTCGGCCCGACGATCAACATGGTGCGCGACCCGCGCTGGGGCCGGGCCTACGAGACCTTCGGCGAGGACCCGTACCTGAGCGGGCAGATCGCCAGTGCGGACGTCCAGGGCATGCAGAGCCAGGGCGTGATGGCCGAGGTCAAGCACGTCGCCGCGTACAACGTCGAGCAGCCCTCGGCGCCCGGCAACGAGATCGTCGACGCCCGCACCCTGCAGGAGATCTACCTGCCGGCCTTCCAGACCGCGATCGAGAAGGGCGGCGCGGCGGCGCTGATGTGCGGCTACAGCATGGTCAACGGCGAGTACTCCTGCCAGAACCCGGCGCTGGAGAACGTCGCGATGTACCAGCAGGCGGGCTTCCAGGGGTTCATCACCTCGGACTGGGGCGGCATCCACTCCACCGTGCCGTCCGCCAACGCGGGCGAGACGGTCGAGATGCCGTTCAACGGCTTCTTCGCCGCCCCGCTGCTGCAGGCCGTGGCCGACGGCCGGGTGAGCCAGGCGACCTTCGACACCATGGTCTCCCGGGTGCTGACCCAGATGTTCCGCTTCGGCCTGTTCGACAAGGCGCCCAGCGGCTCCAAGACCGCGATCGTCGCCACCCCCGCCCACCGTGCGGTCGCCCTGCGCGGCGCCGAGGAGGGCACCGTCCTGCTCAAGAACAACGGCCTGCTGCCGCTCGACGCCAACGCCGGCCGCTCGATCGCCGTGATCGGCACCCAGGCCGGCCCCGGCACGCTCACCTCCGGCGGCGGCAGCGGCAACGCCACCAGCTCCGGCACCTACACCCCGCTGTACGGCCTCCAGCAGCGCACCGCGGGGACGGGCACCACCGTCGCCTACGACGACGGCACCGACCAGGCCGCGGCGGTCGCCCTCGCCAGGTCCTCGAACGTGGCGATCGTCTTCGCCGCCGACAACTACGGCCACGAGACCGCCGACACCGCCACCCTCGACCTGCCCGGCAACCAGGACGCGCTGATCTCGGCGGTGGCCGCGGCCAACCCGAACACCATCGTGGTGCTCAGCAACAACTCGGCGGTCATGATGCCCTGGCTGAACCAGGTCGCGGGCGTCTTCGAGGGCTTCTACCAGGGCCAGGAGTTCGGCGAGGCCATCGCCGCGCTGCTGTTCGGCGACGTCAACCCGTCCGGGCACCTGCCGATCACCTTCCCCGCCGCGCTCTCCCAGGTCCCGGCGAACACCCCCGCCCAGTGGCCCGGCACCGGCGGCACCGTGCAGTACTCCGAGGGCCTGAAGATCGGCTACCGCTGGTACGACTCCAACAACCTCACCCCGCTCTTCCCGTTCGGCCACGGCCTGTCCTACACCACCTTCGCCTTCTCCGGCCTCCAGGTCGGCCCGCTCAGCGGCGGCACGGCCACCGTCACCGCGACCGTCACCAACACCGGCAGCCGGGTCGGCACCGAGGTCGCCCAGCTGTACGTCGGCGCCCCCGCCGACACCGGGGAGCCCCCGCACCAGCTCAAGGGCTTCCAGCGGATCACCCTGAACCCCGGCGCGTCCGGCACCGTCAGCTTCACCGTGACGGCGCACGACCTGGCGCACTGGGACACCGGCAGCGGCAACTGGACCGCCACGGCGGGCAGTTACCAGATCCTGGTCGGCGACAGCTCCCGGCACCTGCCACTGACCGGCAGCCTCGCCAACCCGGCCACCGTCGTGGCGAACGCGATGGACTGACCGGGGGCCACCCCGCCGCACGGCCGGGGACGCCCGCGGGCGCCCCCGGCTCCGGCGCCCCCGACTCCGGTGCTCCCGACTCCGGTGCTCCCGGCTCCGGTGCTCCCGGCCGCAGGATCAGGCGTTGGGGTCGAACGGGATGCCCGCGGGCATCGCGTGCGCCAGCGCGTACGCGAAGGCGCCGTCGCCGATCTTGATGGTGGCGGCGCCGAAGTCCGCCGACAGCAGCTTGTCGCGGTAGCCGGCGGGGTAGCCGTCCCAGCCGACCATGCGCGGGTAGAACCAGTTGCCGGTGGCGTTCTCGGCCGGTTCGTCGTTGGCGTTGGCGAACCGGAAGTCGTGGGTGGAGACGCCGTCCTTGTGGTAGACGATCTTCGGGTGGGTGCCGTCGAAGCGGATCGCCGACCGGGCGGCGACCTGGTAGCCGCTGTGCTGGGAGACCGACACGTACTGCACCTGATCGTCGTGCACCCACACCAGCACGTGCTCCCAGTCGTGCCGGTGCCCGATCGCGGCCGGGCCGAGGGTGGCCTGGTCCTTCTCGAAGTAGCTGGCGTACATCAGGGCGCACCAGCCGTTGTTGCACTTGGTGCGCGAGTAGGTGTTGGAGTCGGCGAGCTGGGCGTAGTCGTGGCAGTGGCCGTTGACGTCGCCGCCGAGCTTGAGCCCCGGGTTGATCGTGCCGTCGGCGCCGATCGCGGCGGTGGCGTAGCAGCCGTCCTTGTCGTAGTCGTACGCCGGGGAGAAGGTCTGGTCCAGCCCCGGGGCGTTCTGCGGCAGCCGGGTCAGCACGCTCGCCCCGGCCGGGGTCGGGAGGGCCACGACGAGCGCCGTCGCGGCGGCCAGCCCGAGCAGGGCCCGGGCCGGGGAACTCGGCTTGCGCATGATGACTCCTGATCGGCCGTCGGATCGGGTACGGGGCCCGCGCCGGGCGGGCTGACGGGCAGTCAGCGCGGGTGCGGGCACCGCGAATCTAGAGGCGGCGCCCACTTCCGACAAGGCGTGAAATAAGACAGGACCCGGGCACCGCCCCCCGACGGGACGGCAACGTCGGCACTCGGGCTCCGGCGACGCTCGGGCTCCGGAGGCACTCAGGTACCGGAGGCGCTCGGGCTCCGGCGACGCTCAGGTACCGGCGACGCGCTCCAGCCAGTCGCCGAACAGGGCGCTCTCGTGCGGGGTGAACCCCTCGATCGCAGGCAGGGCGGCGCGCAGGGTCACCGCGGCGGTGGCCGGGACGGAGAGGGCGAGCTCCTGGGGGTCGGCCAGGACGGCGGCCCGGACGGCCTCCCAGGCCAGGTCGGACAGGGTGGTGTCGCGGTCCGCCTCGGGCTGGTCGATCAGGGTGAGGACGACGCCGGTGCCGGCCGCCCGGATCAGGTCGACGGCGCGCCGTTCGGGGACCTTCAGCCGTCCGGCCCGGGCGACCCGGGCGACCCGCTGCCGCAGTATCCGCACCCCGGCGTCGGCGGCGGACCGCCCGTCCGGGCCCGGCGCCATGGTGTGCATCAGCCGGAACAGGGCCGGGTTGACCAGTCCGAAGCCGATGTGCAGGTCCCAGCCGGCGCGCAGGCCGCGCACCGGGTCGTCGTCCGCGTCGACCGGGGGCTTGCGCGCCGTGTAGACGGCGTAGCCGTGTTCGGCGACGGCCTGCAGCAGGCCGTCCTTGTCGCCGAAGAGGCGGTAGATGGTGGGCGCCTGGACGCCTGCGGCGAGCGCCACCGAGCGGGTGGTGACCGCGTCGGGGCCCTCGGCGGCGAGGAGTTGGGCGGCGACCTCGACCAGCCGGGTGCGCACGGCGTCGCGCGAGGTCTGCCGGGGGCGGGGACCGGCATCGTTCACGTTTCCAATGGTATCTCATGTTTGTTATCGATGAATTTCCAGTGCTAACGTAAAAACAGAACCACCGATAACAACAGGAGTGGATCATGATCGTCATCACCGGGGCCACCGGCGCGCTGAACGGCGCCACCGTCGACCACCTGCTGGAACGCCTCCCCGCCGGCGAGATCGCGGTCGCCGTCCGCGAGCCCGCCCGGGCCCGGCGGTTCGCCGACCTCGGCGTCGAGGTCCGCCGCGGCGACTACGCCGACCCGGCCTCCCTGCCCGGCGCCTTCGAGGGCGCCGACCAGCTGCTGCTGGTCTCCGCCAGCGACCCGGGCGCGGACGCCGTCGCCCTGCACCGCACCGCGATCGACGCCGCCGCGGCGGCCGGCGTCGGCCGCATCCTCTACACCAGCCACCAGGGCGCCCACCCCGACAGCGCGTTCAAGCCCGCCCGCGACCACGCCGCGACCGAACTCCTGCTCGCCGGCTCCGGCGTCCCCTGGACCGCGCTGCGCAACGGCTTCTACGCCCACAGCCTGGCCTGGCTGCTCGGACCCTGGCGGGAGACCGGCACCATCACCGTCCCCGCCGACGGCCCGGTCTCCTGGACCGCCCGCGCGGACTCCGCCGAGGCCGCCGCCGCCGTGCTCGCCGACCCCGGCGCCCACGACGGCCCGGTCACCCTCACCGCCCCCGAGGCCCCCACCTTCCAGCAGGTCGCCGAGCTCGCCGGCGAGCTCTCCGGCCGCCCCGTCCGCTGCGTCACGGTCGACCCCGAGGACTGGGTGGCCGGTCAAGTCGCCCAGGGCACACCGGAGTTCATGGCCCGCTTCACCCTCGGCATCTACCTGGCCGCCGCCCAGGGCCGCTTCGCCGGCACCGACCCGCTGCTGCCCGCCCTGCTCCCCCGCGCCCCGCGCACCGTCCGCGACCTGCTCGCCGCCGCCTGAAAACGCGCCGGGCCGCCACCCCCTCGGCGGGGGTGGCGGCCTGCGGACGGGGCCGGCGGGGCGTCAGCCCTTGAACGCGGTGGTGCCGTTGGGGGTGCCGAGGCCGGTCGGGCCGTCGTAGCCGGTGCCGGCGGTGCACAGGTAGGACGGCGAGCAGGAGCCGTTCGACCCGGAGGTCACGTCGAAGAGGGAGGAGGTGTGGGCGTAGGGGAAGGAGGCCGGGCTGGAACCGCTGGACGGCGCGCCGCCCAGGGCGTAGACGCCGGCGATGATCGGGGCCGCGGCGCTGGTGCCGCCGTAGACCGCCCAGCCGCTGCCGCCGTACGTCTGGTAGACGGCGACGCCGGTGGCCGGGTCGGCGACGGCCGAGACGTCGGCGATGGTGCGCTTGCTGCAGCCGGTGTCCTTCTGCCAGGTCGGCTTCGCGTCGTACTTGGAGCAGCCGGAGCCGGTGCCCTCGGTGGAGTTGGTCAGCCAGACGCTCTCCGACCAGCCGCGGGTGTTCGAGGCCCGCTTGAGCGCGGTGCCGCCGACCGAGGTGACGTACTTGGAGGCGGCCGGGTACTGGGCGCCGTACGCGGAGTCGCCGGAGGAGACGGTGATGGCGACGCCCGGGTGGTTGAAGTACGAGGAGTCGTAGGAGGTGTCGGCGGAGGACTCGCCGCCGCCGTAGCTGTTGGAGACGAACTTGGCGCCCAGGCTGACCGCGGTGTTCACCGAGGTGCCGAGGTTGGCCATGGTCGCGCTGCTCGCCTCGACCAGGACGATGTGGGCGTTCGGCGCGATCGCGGAGACCATGTCGAGGTCGAGCGAGATCTCCCCGGCCCAGCCGGAGTTGTTCGCCGGGAGGCTGCTGCCGCCGCTCTGGTTGACCTGCTTGAAGCAGCCGCTGGCCTTGGTGCAGGCGGGCAGCCCGTACTGGGAGCGGTAGACCGCCATGTCCGACTCGGCGTTCGGGTCGTTGTAGGCGTCCACGATGGCGACGGTCATCCCGGCGCCGCCGTTGGCGGGCAGCTTGTAGGCGCTCAGCAGGTCGGCGGGCCCGTAGCCGGACGGGGTGGCGTTCGGGGTGACGCCGAGCTGCCGGACCCCCTCCACCGTGCTGGTCACGCGCAGCGCGTGGCAGGCCATGGTGTCGCCGTGGGCGAGGGTGTCGCACGCCCTGACCCAGGACGTGCCGCCCCGGGCGTCCGCCTGCGGGGCGGTGGCCGCGCCCGCCGGGGCGACGGCCGTGAAGGCGGACAGGAGCAGGGCGGCGGTGCCCGCGACGGCGAGGGTCGTACGGCGGGCTGCGGGGGAAGTGCGCATGCGGAGGTGCCTCCTTGGCTGGGGTGACCGGAAGCGGTGCATGCCTCGCCGCGCGAGCGGATGGTGTCCGCCGACACGGCTGGGCAGGGCTCTGCGGCGGGGTTCGGGGCCGCCGTTCGGCCGGGGGTCCGGGAAAGGCCGGACTGGCGTTCGACGGTAGGGGGGCATGCACATGCCCAACAAGGAGTCGGCCCGGATCCGAACCCGCCCTTTACCCAAGCCCCCTGACGCTTGGTCGGTCGACTCCCCTTCGCCTGGGGAACGTTTGCCTCCGCTTCCCGGCCGCCACCGGACGCCCCCGGGCCTGTTACACCGTCACAGTCCGGGAACGGGACCTCCCGCGCCCCTGTCGCCGCCCCGCCGCCGCCTGCCACAGTGGGCGGACGCCGGCCACGGGGGCCCGGCCGAGAACGAGGTGACCCGGATGAGAACACGACTCGCAGGAGCCCTGCTCGCCCTGACCCTGGCCGTCGGCGGCACCGCCCTGACCACCGGCCCGGCAGCCGCCGCCGCACCCCGCACCGCCCCGGTCGCGGCCGTCCAGCAGGCACCCGCCGCCGCCACCACGCCGACCGCGGGCGGCCCGCAGGCCCAGGCACCGACCGGCCAACGGGCCCAGGCCACCACCCAGTTGGCGAAGAGCAAGGCGAAGAAAAAGAAGAAGTCCAAGGGCGGCCTGATCGGCGCCCTGCTGGTGGTGCTCCTGGTCGTCGTGGTGGGCGCCGTCCTGCTGTGGCTGATCATCCGCCGGATCCGCCGCCACTGACCCCGCCTCACGGTCGGGGCGGATTTCCCGTTGCCATTCCGGGCGGCGGTCGAGATGATCTCCGGCCGTGACACATCTCCTGGTCCTGGCGGTCCCGATCCTGGTCGCCGTCCTGATGAGCAACCTGCGGAGCAAGCGCGCCGCCGCCCCGGCCGAACGCACCGCGAAGGAGCCGGCGCTCCGCGCGCCGGTGTCCTTCGACGCCGCCGCGTACGGGCTGGTGCCGCGCGAGGCGCTCGACCCGCGGCGCCCGGGTCCGCCCGCGCCGGAACGGGACCGCCGGCGGTCGCAGGCCGTCGCCGACGCCGCCTGGCAGGGCGACTGGCGCCCGGCCGCGACGCACGTCGCCGCGGCCGGGCACGACTGGGACGAGCGCTGGTCGCGCTTCGAACTGCTGCGCGCGATCGCCCGGCAGGACGACGGGTGGCTGACCGCCTGGCGGGAGGCCGACCCGGGCGACTGCGACGCGGCCGCCCTGGAGGCCGACCTGATGGTCCACCGGGCCTGGGCGATCCGGGGCCGCGGGTACGCGAACGAAGTGCCGGCCGAGAACATGGCCCGCTTCCACGCGCTGCTGCCCGCCGCGATCGAGGCCGCCCACCGGGCCGCGCTGCTCGACCCCGGGAACCCGGCGCCGTGGGTGGTGCTGGTGACGGCCGCGCGCGGCGCCCGGTACCAGCCCGACCGCTTCCGGCCGCTGTGGGAGGGCCTGGTGGCCCGCGCCCCGCACCACTACGAGGGCCACTGGCAGGGCATGCAGTACTGGTGCGCCAAGTGGTACGGCACCAACGGGAAGATGATGCGGTTCGCCGAGCAGGCCATGGACGGCGCCCCGCCGCACAGCCTGCTCGCGGGCATCTACCTGCACGCGCTGTCCGAACTGGAGGAGCGCGGCGCCGGGCTCCCGACCGGCCCCGCCGCGCACGCCCGGCTGGCGGCCGCCGCCCGGGCCCTGTCCGCCGCCCGGCCCGAGGACGAGCGGGTCCCGGGTCTGCGCCACCTGCTGGCCCACCGACTGGGCGGGGCCGGGATGCACGCGGAGGCGCTGGAGCAGTTCCGGCTCCTCGGCCGCTGGTGCGGCGCCCAGGTGTGGGCGGACCGGGGCGACCCGGTCGAGGCGTTCCACGCGGCCCGCGCCGAGGCCGTCCTGCGGTCGGGCGCCCAGCCGCTGCCGCCCGAACGGCGGGCGAAGAACACCGACGCCGCCCTGCACTCCTGACCCCTCCCCCACCATCACCGGCCCCGGCCGGCCCCGCTCCTCCCCTCGTCGGCGCCGGTCGGCGGCGGTCGGCGGCGGTCGGCGGCCCCGGGTGTTCACCGGGCCGCCACCGGGCTCGGATATCGTGCGCCGGTATCGGAGCGCGTCACCGGGAGGACGGGACAATGGGGAGGTCGGCGGCAGCGGCCGGGCCGGGGGAGCTGGAGCGGCACCTGGGGGTGTTCGACGCGGTGGTGATCGGGCTCGGCTCGATGATCGGCGCGGGCGTCTTCGCCGCGCTCGCCCCCGCCGCGGCCGCCGGCGGGTCGGGGCTGCTGCTCGGTCTGGCGCTGGCCGCGGTGGTCGCCTACTGCAACGCCACCTCCTCCGCCCGCCTCGCGGCCCGCTACCCGCAGTCCGGCGGCACCTACGTCTACGGCCGCGAGCGCCTCGGCGACTTCTGGGGCTACCTGGCGGGCTGGGGCTTCGTGGTCGGCAAGACCGCCTCGTGCGCGGCGATGGCCCTCACCGTCGGTTCCTACGTGTGGCCCGCCCGGGCGCACGCGGTGGCGGTCGCGGCGGTGGTCGCGCTGACGGCGGTGAACTACGTCGGCGTGCAGAAGGCCGCCCGGCTCACGAGGGCGATCGTCGCGGTGGTCCTGGCGGTGCTCGCCGCCGTGGTCACCGCCTGCCTGACCGGCTCGGCCGTCGACACCGGCCACTGGAGGATCGGCGCCGACGCCGGGTGGCACGGCGTGCTCCAGGCCGCCGGGTTCCTGTTCTTCGCCTTCGCCGGGTACGCGCGGATCGCCACCCTGGGCGAGGAGGTCCGCGACCCGCAGCGCACCATCCCCCGGGCGATCCCGACCGCGCTCGGCATCACCCTGGTCGTCTACGCCGCCGTCGCGCTCGCCGTCCTCGCCGTCCTCGGCCCCGACCAACTCGCCCGCAGCGCCGCGCCGTTGGCCGACGCCGTGCGCGCCGCCGGGGTGCCGGGCCTGGCCCCGGTGGTGCGGGCCGGCGCGGCGGTCGCGGCGCTCGGCTCGCTGCTCGCGCTGATCCTCGGCGTCTCGCGCACCACCCTGGCGATGGCCCGCGACCGCCACCTGCCGCACGTCCTGGCCGCCGTCCACCCGCGCTTCGGGGTCCCGCACCGGGCCGAACTCGCCGTCGGCGCCGTCGTCGCCGTGCTGGCGGCCACTGCGGACGTGCGCGGGGCGATCGGCTTCTCGTCCTTCGGCGTCCTCGCCTACTACGCCGTCGCCAACGCCGCCGCCTGGACCCTCGCCCCCGCCGAGGGCCGCCCGCCCCGGGTCGTGCCCGTCCTCGGCGCCGCCGGGTGCGCCGTGCTGGCCTTCGCCCTGCCGGCCGCCTCGGTGCTGTGGGGCGCGGCCGTGCTCGCGCTGGGCGCCGCCGCCTACGGGGTGCGGAAGGTGTCGGCGCGCGGCTGAACGCCCGGGCCGCCGGGGGTTGGTGACCGGCCGCTACCGGGCTGCCGGGGTGGCCGACCGGCCGCTACCGGGCTGCCGGGGTGGCCGACCGGCCGCTACCGGGCTGCCGGGGTGGTCGACCGGCCGCTACCGGGCAGCGGGACGGTCGGCCCCGCCGCCGTCCGCACCACTGCCACCGTCGCCGTCGCTGTCGCCGCCCCCGTCCCCGTCGCCGTCCGCGGCGTCGCTGAGGCCGAGCCGGAGGTGCTCGGTGTGGTAGACGGCCTGGTCGAGGAGTTCGGCGACGTGGTTGTCGTACAGGGCGTAGACGACGGAGCGGCCCTGCCGCTGCCCGACGACCAGGCCGAGGTTGCGCAGCAGGCGGAGCTGGTGGGAGCAGGCGGACTGCTCCATGCCGACCTCGTGGGCGAGTTCGGTGGCGGCGCAGGGGCCTTCGCGCAGGCGGGCGAGGATCAGCAGCCGGGACGGGGTGGCGAGGGCCTGGAGGGTGGTGGCCACCCGGGCGGCGTTGTCCGCGTCCAGGCTGATGCGCGGGACGGCGTTCTTGGCGGGGGCGGCTCCATGACCCATGCGGCAATACTACAGACGACGAATGAATGAGTGTTCATGTGTTCCTGTATCGTCGGCAGTGTCCGCCCCCACCGCCCCGCGGCCTGCGCGAAGGGTCCTGTCCGCCATGCCTTCCTCCACCCTGCTCGCCCGCCCCGCCGAGGCGCCCGCGGCGGCCGCCGCCGCCGCGCCCCGGCGGCGCACCCGGGTGCTCGCCCTGCCGGAGGCCCGCTGGGCCGCCGCCGCGCTGGTGCTGTTCCTGCTGGCGCTGCCGCTGCAACTGGCCGGCGCCCCGGCCTGGTCGTGGGGCCCGCTGTACGCGCTCGCCTACGCGGCCGGCGGCTGGGAGCCCGGCTGGGCCGGGCTGCAGGCGCTGCGCGAGAAGACCCTCGACGTCGACCTGCTGATGATCGTCGCGGCGCTGGGCGCGGCGGCGGTCGGCCAGGTGATGGACGGCGCGCTGCTGATCGTCATCTTCGCCACCTCCGGCGCGCTGGAGGCGCTCGCCACCGCCCGCACCGCGGACTCGGTGCGCGGCCTGCTCGACCTGGCGCCCGCCGTGGCGACCCGGCTGCTGGACGACGGCACCGAGGAGGGCGTGCCGACCGGGGAACTGGCGGTCGGTGACGTGGTCCTGGTGCGACCGGGCGAGCGGATCGGCGCGGACGGCCGGGTGCTGGACGGGGTGAGCGAGGTCGACCAGGCGAGCATCACCGGCGAGCCGCTGCCGGTCGCCAAGCGGACCGGTGACGAGGTGTTCGCCGGGACGCTGAACGGCACCGGCGCGCTGCGGGTGAAGGTCGAGCGGGACGCCTCGGACTCGGTGATCGCCCGGATCGTGCAGCTGGTCGAGGAGGCGTCGGAGACCAAGGCGTCCACCCAGCTGTTCATCGAGAAGGTCGAACAGCGGTACTCGCTGGGCATGGTGGCCGCGACGCTCGCGGTCTTCGCGGTCCCGTTGCTGGTCGGCGCGGCGTTCACCGACTCGCTGCTGCGCGCGATGACGTTCATGATCGTGGCCTCGCCGTGCGCCGTCGTCCTGGCGACCATGCCGCCGCTGCTGTCCGCGATCGCCAACGCCGGGCGGCACGGCGTGCTGGTGAAGTCCGCGGTGGTGATGGAGCGCCTGGGCCAGGTCGACGCCGTCGCACTCGACAAGACCGGCACCCTCACCGAGGGCACCCCGCGCGTGACCGACGTCCGCCCGCTGGCCGGCGCCGGGTTGGACGAGGACGGGCTGCCGGCCGGTGCCGGGCTGGACGAAGGCGGTGTGCCGGCCGGTGCCGGCCTGGACGAGGACGGGCTGCCGACCGGCGCAGGGCTGGACGAGAACCGGCTGCTGGCGCTGGCCGCCGCCGCCGAGCACCCCAGCGAGCACCCGCTGGCCCGCGCCGTCGTCGACGCCGCCCGGGCCCGCGGCCTCGCCCTCGCCCCGGCCGCGGACTTCGCCTCCACCCCCGGCGTCGGCGTCACCGCCACCGTCGCGGGCCGCACCGTCACCGTCGGCGCCCCCGCCCACCTGCTCGGCACCGCCGACCCGGCCGCCGGGCGGGCCACTCCCCCGACCACCGGCTCTGCCGCCGACCCGGCCACCGCCCGCGCCATCGCCGCCCCGGCCCTGGACCTCACCTCCACCCCCGGCACCCCCGGCACCCC
>NZ_JOGH01000116.1:0-21850 GCF_000721345.1 Kitasatospora sp. NRRL B-11411
CACCGCCACCACCACTGCTACACGCAGTGAGCACCACCATGGAAGCGGCCGCGACGGCCGGCCATCCTCTGCGCATCTCGCTCATCCTTCACGCTGATCGTCCGTGTGACACGGGGGAAGCGACAGCCGACCGGACGTGACCGACCTTCCAGGCTGCTTGGCTGCTTAACGTAGACGTCACATCCCGGCCATGTCCATAGACCGGTCAACATTGATATCCACGAGTTTTGTTACCCAACAAGCCTCGATTTACTAAAACTTTGCTTAACGAGCAAGCCGATCAGGTTCGTTATCGGACCGCGACCGGGAATCGCTGGACAACGTTGTCAGGGCGAGTCAGAATCACCGGGAACGACCCGGCAGCGCCCTGCCCAGCACCGCGGCGCTCCCCTGCCACACCCGCGGAGACGTCACAATGAGTTACGAAATGGCCGGTACCGCCGTCACAGCCGGGTCCCCCGGCTCACCGTCGGACGGCACCCCCGCCCCCGGGCCTGCCGACGGGCCGCTGATCGCGGCCCTCGACATCGGCGGCACCAAGATCGCCGGCGGCCTGGTCGACACCCGCGGCACCCTGCACCACCGCCTCCAGGTCCCCACCCCCGCCGACGGCGACCAGGACGAGCTGATGACCGCCGTCGACCACGTCCTCGACGACCTCGCCCGCCACCCCGCCTGGCACCGGGTGCACGCCCTCGGCATCGGCAGCGCCGGGCCGGTCGACACCACCCACGGCACGGTCAGCCCCGTCAACATCCCCGGCTGGCGGGCGTTCCCGCTGATCGAGGAGGTCTCCCAGCACCCCGCCGCCCGGCACCTGCCGCTCACCCTCGGCGGCGACGCCCTGGCGATGACCGCCGCCGAGCACTGGCAGGGCGCCGCCCGCCCGTACCGCAACGCCCTCTGCCTGGTCGTCTCCACCGGCGTCGGCGCCGGACTGATCCTGGACGGCGCCCTGCACACCGGCACCACCGGCAACGCCGGACACCTCGGCCACATCACCATCGACTACAACGGCGACCCCTGCCCCTGCGGCTCCCGCGGCTGCCTGGAGACGCTCGCCTCCGGCACCGCCATCGCCCGCACCGCCGCCCGGCTCGGCTGGCGGCCCGGCCCCGACCGGGACACCAGCACCACCGCCGTCGCCCGCGCCGCCCGGGCCGGCGACCCCACCGCCCTGGCCGCCTTCGACCAGGCCGCCCGCGCCCTGGCCGCCGGCATCGCGGCCACCGCCACCCTGGTCGAACTCGACGCCGCCGTCATCGGCGGCGGCGTCGCCCAGGCCGGGCCGCTGCTCCTCGACCCCCTCGCCCGCCACCTGACCACCTACGCGGCCCTCCCCTTCACCCACCACCTCACCCTGCACACCGCCCGGCTCGGCACCGACGCCGGCCTGATCGGCGCCGCCGCCCTCACCCGCCGCACCCGGCCCGCCCCGCGCTGAACGCCTCGCCGCCGGCCCCGCCAGCCGCCTGCCACGGCCCGGCCCGGCCCGATGTGCCAGGCGCTCACCCCTCAGGGGCCTCGGTGGCGGCGTCCTTCTGGTGGCCGCGGCGGGCGTCGCGGTCGAAGATGCCCAGGATCTCGCACGGCCCGCCCTCGGCCCCGATCGCGTGCGGCATCATCGTGGGGAACTCGGCGGCCTGGTTGGTCTCGATCCGGTAGCGCCGGTGGCCGAGCAGCAGGACCGCGGTGCCGGACAGCACCACCATCCACTCGTGGCCGGGGTGGGCCCGCATCCGGGCCGGGTTGTCGGGCGGCGGGTCGGTCATCCGCTGGCGCATCACGCTCAGGCCGGGGTCGCTCTTGACCGGCCAGCGCAGCAGGCCGCGGGCGGCGTCGATCATCGGGCTGATGACCACCTCGTCGGCGGCGTTCTCCACCAGCTGGTCCAACGTGGTGTCCAGGGCGCGGGCGAGGGTGACCAACTGGTCCAGCGCCAAGCGCCGTTGACCGTTCTCGATCCGGCTCAGCGAGGACTGGCTGAGGTTGGCGCGGGTGGCCAGCTCCTCCAGCGACCAGCCCTGCGCGACGCGCAGCGCCCGGATCCGTTTGCGCACGAGGCCGTCCAGCTGCCCGTCTTCTTGCGTCATGCGCAACACTGTATGCCTGTTCCGAAAATCGGGCCTGGCCTCGCCCCCCGGTGGTCCGGCAGCAGCCCGCGCGCCGGAAGGGCACGGGGGCCCGGTCGGTCCACCTCACCGCCCCGGTGCCACCGGACGCACGCCGGACGCCCGCCGGACGGCCGCCGGACGGCCGCCGGCTGCGCGCGATCCTGCTCGCCGTCTCGATCGCGCTGATGGCCGTCATCGCCTCGGTGTCCGGGCTGAACGTCGCCCAGACCCACCTGGCCGCCGAGCGGGGCGCCTCGCAGGGCACCGTCCTGTGGATCGTCAACGTCTACCCGCTCGTCCTGGCCGCCCTACTGCTGCCGCTCGGTGCGCTCGGCGACCGGCTGGGCCGCAAGCCGGTGCTGGTCGACGCCGCCGACTGGCGCCTGCTGTTCGCGCTGCCCGTGCTCCTGGCCGTCGGCGCGCTGCTGGACGTGCACCTCTTCCGCGAGCGCGGCCTGGCGGTCGGTTCGGGCTGCTTGCAGTGGAGGTCAAGTCCGGTAAAAGTGTGGGAATTGTAGGGGGATTCCCTGGAGGGCCGCTCAGCGAATCGAAGGGGAATGTCGGCCACTACCCTTCGGTGGTCGCCGTTTCGGTGATCACTCGCATGTGTCTGCCACGGGGGGTTACCCACTCATGTCCGCACCGCCGCCCTACCCGAACCAGCCGTACGGGCAGCCGCCCGCCCCACAGCCGTACGGGGCTCAGCCCTACAGCGGTCAGCCCTACGGCGGCCAGCCCTACGGCGGTCAGCCCGCCTATGGTCAGCCGCCCGTGTCCGGGGCGCAGCCGCACGCGCCGTATGCCCAGCAGCCCGCGCCCGGACCGCGCCCGCCGGCGCCGCGGCGCCGGAGCCCGTTGCAGGCGCTACTGTCCGTCGGCATCGTGCTGGCGATCTTCGGTGGCGGTGCCTGGTACGTGTGGAACTACAACACGAGCCCCACCGGCGGCAAAGCCAAGGCGGAGGCGTCGCGGTCCGCGCGGGCGGTCGAGGCCAAGACGCACGATCCGGAGATCGGGGACTGCGTCAAGGTCGCGGATCCGGAGGGGCACCCGGTGCCGACCATCGTGGACTGCGCCTCTCCCGAGGCCGAGTACAAGATGGCGGACCAGCTGCTCGGTGACGACAAGCACTGCGGCAAGGAGTTCGACTACGGCATCCGGTACGTCTCCAGCCGCAGGATCGACTCCACCCTCTGCTTCACCAAGATCCGCCACTGAGCCCGCCGCGGGCCTGCTACCGAAGCCGCCGAAGCGCCGCCCCGGTCCCTGCCGTACGGCTAGGAGCTGTCCGGCCGATCATGTGACTGTCGCCTGGTCGGATCGTTGTCCTGTGTATGGGGCGGGGTGAACGCGGTGATCTGTCGGACGCGGAGTGGGAACGGCTGCGACCGTTCCTGCCCGTGAGCAACGGTCCTTGTCGTCAGTACCTGCGGCGGCGCGGCATCCGGCACACGATTCCGGAGAAGGCCGACAGCCGGGCCGCCCGCCTGCGCAAGGGATCACGAGGGGGGCGGCCACCGGGGTTCGACGAGGAGCGGTGCAAGAAGCGCAACACCGTCGAACGGGCCGTCAATCGGCTCAAGAACTTCCGTGCGGTGGCTACGCGGTATGACAAGCGCGGCTACGTGTTCCTCGGCACTGTCTCAGCCGCCGCTGTCATCGTGTGGCTCCGCCCATGACCGGCCACTCGCGTTCACGTCGAGTGCGGAAGCCCGGCCGACCGCAGCGAACAGGATGAGAGGCAGCTCCTTGTCGGCCTGGCCGATCGCCAGCGCGAGCCAACGATCGTTGTTGGGGAGCGGCCACACCTGCATGCTCACGGCCTGCTGGCTGAGGTAGTCGAGCGGCTCGGGCACCGGCTCTCCCTCGCAGCTGGCGCTGAGATACGGTCCGAGATCCACGACGAACGCACTGCCCCACCGGTCCGTCAGGCGTGCCGCCAGGTCGTCGAGGCGGGCCTGCAGTTCGGCTTCGGCCTCAACCCAGGCCTGCCCGTCGTCGTCATCCCAGAAATCCCGACTGACCTGCAGCTCGCGCACATGATGCTCAGGTCCACCGCCCCCGGAGGCGTCGACATAGGTCACTTCTGGGAACGGCTGCACGGCCAACGCATCAATCGTCGAGAGGTACTCCTCGGCGGTCATGGGCGCAGGCTATGAGACCGCACAGACAACCTCCGCCGACCGCCCACACCAATGATCGCCCGGACAGCTCCTAGTGGATCCGTCGGCGGATCGCGCAGACCCCTATGAGCCGCTGATGAGGTCCGCCTCCCCTGCCTGCGAGGGCGAGGCGGCGGTCAGACGCCGGTCTTCCGCGTCGAGGCACTCCGGGACTGGCTGCTTGGGCGCAGGTGCACCATGCACATGCCGACAGACAAGTACGACTATCTGGAGGTCGACTTCGCCAGGTGTCCTGTCCCGTGAGGTCGGCGGCTGGCGGGTGAGAGCACGGAGCACGCCGCCGCCCGCCGACCGCTAACCCCTAACCGCGCGGAACCCGCCGGGCGCGCCCGGCGCCGTCACGCCGCCGCGCGGCACCCGGCCAACAGGAACGCCACCATCCGGGCGGCGTCGGCCCGGCCGTAGTCGGGGCCGGTGATGCTGAGGTTCCCGATCGCGCGCATCAGCGGGTAGGCGCTGACGCCGGGGCGGAGTTCGCCCGCTCCGGCGCAGGCGTCCAGCAGGGTGGCGCAGGCCGGGACGAGGGTGTCGAGCATGAGGGCGTGCAGGTTCTCCAGCCCCGGGTCGCCGGAGCCCAGTGCCGCGCCGAGGCCGTGCTTGGTGACCAGGAAGTCCAGGAACGCGTCGGCCCAGCCGGTCAGCGCGGTGAACGGCGAGGCGGACTCCGCCAGCAGCCGGGGCGCGAGGGCCGCACAGGCGTCGATCTGGTGCCGGTAGACGGCGGTGACCAGGTCGGCGCGGGTCGGGAAGTGCCGGTAGACGGTGCCGACGCCGACCCCCGCGCGGTCGGCGATGTCCCGGACCGGCGCCTGGACGCCCTGGTCCACGAAGACCGCCGCGGCGGCCTCCAGCACCCCGTTGCGAGTGCGCTGCGCCTGCACTTGGCGTACCCCGACCGGTTCCGGCACGGCTGTCTCCTTCTGCTCGTGTTGCCCACGCCCGCCCACGCCTGCCCGCAGTGCTCACATTGCCCGCATTGCTCACGGAACAATGTTCCGCTAAGTTGGCGGAACGTGGCTCCGCCAAAGTATGGCAGAGCCGCGCCGCAGAGAAAGCGCAGGTCCCCGCATGTCTTCCCAGCTCTCCACGTCCGTCCGCCCCTCCACCCGCCCCCTCGACCGGCAGATCGTCTCGGTCAAGCCCCTCACCGTCCCCGCCCCCGGGCGCGGGATCGACCTCCAGGTCAAGGTCACCGCACCCCGGACCGGCCGGGACCTGCCCGTGATCGTCTTCTCGCACGGCAACGCGTGGTCCCTGGACGGGTACGGGCCGCTCGTCGACCGGTGGGCCGCCGCCGGGTTCGTCGTGGTGCAGCCCACCCACCTGGACTCCCGCCGCCACGCCATCGGCTGGGACGACCCGCGCTTCGCCGGCATCTGGCGGGTCCGGATCGCCGACCTGCACGCGGTCCTCGACCACCTCGGCGACCTGCTGGCCGAGGCCGGCCTGGCCGACCGTACCGACCGCGGGCGCACCGCCGTGGTCGGCCACTCCTGGGGCGCCCAGACCGCGGGCGCCCTGCTCGGCGCACGCGTGCTGGACGCGGACGGCGTCCCCGGCGAGGACTTCTCCCACCCGGCGGTCGCGGCCGGCGCCCTGATCGCGGCGACCGGCACCGGCGACAGCCTGACCCCGTTCGCCGTCGAGCACCTCCCGTTCATGCGGCCGGACTTCTCCACCATGACCGCCCCCACCCTGGTCGTCGCGGGCGGCGAGGACCGCTCGCAGCTCTCCACCCGCGGCCCGGAGTGGTTCACCGACGCCTACCACCTCGCCCCGACCCCCAAGAGCCTGCTCACCCTCGCCGAGGCCGAGCACACCATGGGCGGCGTCGCCGGTGAACGGGTCGCCGAGACCACCGACGAGGACCCGGCCCGGGTCGCCCTGCTCGCCGACGCGGTCGCCGCCCACCTCCGCGCCGCCCTCGGCCTCGGCACCGACGAGTGGACCGCCCTGCGCGCCGCCGCCGACCGTGGCGACGGCACCTGGAGCATCATCACCAAGTAACCGTTCCAGCAAGGGAACTGACCGCCGTCACGACGGCCCGTCCACCCCGCGGGTCCGTCCCGCCGGGCCGCGGGCCTCGTGGTAGGTGACGCCGCCCGGCCACCGCAGCCGCTCCCGGGCCCGGTCCGCGACGACGGGGTGCAGCAGCAGCCGCGCCTCGTCCGGTCCGGCCCAGCGCCAGTCCGTCAACTCCCTTGCGTCCAGCACGATCCGGTCGGTGTCGGCCGCGCTGAGCATCGGCCCGCTCCACAGGAACACCAGCCGGTCCCGGGCACCCGCCCCGCGGGCCTGCGCCCACTCCACCCCGAGCAGGTCGTCCGGCAGCAGGTCGAACGCCAGCCCCAGCTCCCGCCGGACCTCCCGGCGCACCGCGTCCAACGGGGACTCCCCCGCCCCCACCGCCCCACCCGGCAGGTCCCAACTCCCCACCCCGGCACCGGCCGCCCGCGCACCCCGGACGATCAGCAGCCGGGACGCGGGATCGGTGCACAGCAGGTACGAGGCGACCGGGTGCTCCGGCGTCCACCCCCTCACGCCGGCGCACCCGTCCGCCCGCGCCACCACCGGCGGTACCAGGGCCCGGTCCGCCACACCCGCTCCGACCGGGGGGACGGACGGTGCAGCCCGCCCCCGCCGTCCGACATCAGGTGGTCGAACTCCCCGCTCACCAACGCCGCCCGCAGCTCGGCCAGTTCGGCCGGCCGCAGGAACAGGATCCGCCGCGGGTCCTCGATGTGCCCCAGCGCGATCCAGCCCTCCTCCGCCTCCGCCAGCACCACGCCCCGGATCTCGTCCTGCTCGTCCACCGCCGTCGCCTCCCAGTGCAGCCCGTACACGCCGTACGGGTAGTACTCGACCAACTCGCTCACTCACGCCTCCTCGTCCACCGCGACCGCCGCCACCGCCGCGCCGACCTCGGTCCACACGCACTGCCACCGCTCCGTCCGCCGGTGCCCGTACCGGTCCCCCCGGGCCAGCACCACCAGCACGGCCGCCGCCCGGTCCCACTCCCGCAACTCCCGCACCCGCACCGACACCCGCACCGCACCCCCGCCACCCCACGTCACCGAGGGCCGCTCACCCGTCAACTGCCGTAACTCCTCGGCCAGTTCCCTCGCCCGCACCCGCGACTCCGCACTCCCGGGCCGCCACCCCCGAACCACCGGCAGCACACCGCGCACCGGCTCGACCGCCCTCTGCTGACTGTTCGTCATATCTCCTGTCCCGCACCGCTATTCGCATTCCACCGCAGTCACTTTCCGTACTCCGATCCTCACCTCTCGGCGCTACGCTGGGAAGCCTCGGCGAGTTGGAGAAACGGGTATCCAACGTCCGTGCATGTCGACGCGGGCCGACGAAACGCCGACAACATCGAGGAAAGGGGCAACCATGGCCTGGCCGGAACGCGAGGTGAACCCGAGCAAGAGCGCCCGGCACTTCTACGGCGCCGAAGTCCGCCGGCTCCGGACGGAACGCGGCTGGCCACTGGCCCGCCTCGCCGAGGCGGTGCACTTCTCCCCGAGCACGATGTCCCGGGTCGAGAACGGGGACGTGAAGGTTCCCGACACCCTTTCGGAGAAGCTCGACAGCATCTTCATGACCGACGGCTTCTTCGCCCGCATGCTCCCGCTCGCCAGGCAGGAGGCCCATCCGGCGAAGTACCAGGAGATCCTGACAACAGCCGACCAGGCTGTTACTGACGAGTCCTACAGCCCCATGGTGCACGGCCTGCTTCAAACCCCGGACCACGCACGGCGCCTGCTCCGCGCAGGCAATCCATACGCCTCCCAGGACGAAATCGAGGAACGGGTCCGCGCCAGGATCGGACGGCAACTGAGGCTGCACAGCGAAGAGTGCCGGTACTGGTTCATCCTGGACGAATCCGCCATCCGCAGGGTGATCGGCGGCCCGGAAGAAATGACGGAGCAGCTGCAAGCGATCCTGACCATCGCGGAGCAACCCAACGTGCTCCTACAGGTGTTGCCGTTCAGCGCGGGCGCCCACTCCGAATACGCCTCGCTGTGGTTGCTCACGATGGCGAACGGTCAGCAACTCGCCTACGAGGAAAGCAGCCGCGGCGGACTGATCTTCGAAGAAACCCAGGAGGTCAAGGAACGGCAGGGACTCTACAATCGGCTGCGGGCTCAGGCGTTGTCCCCGGAGGAGTCTGAGCTTCTGATCAGATCCGCGTTGGAAGGACTAGCACCGATGCAGCCCAACGATCCCACCGAAGCCCGCCAGTGGCGAAAGAGTACCTACAGCAACGGCGACGGCGGTGGGTGCATCGAGGTGGACGACGCCCACCCCGGCCACGTCCGCGACTCCAAGGACCCCAGCGGCCCCGTCCTCCGCTTCACCCCCGCCACCTGGGCGGACTTCGTCTCCGCCACCGTTGCGGGCGAGTTCGGCAACATCTGACCCGGCGTCACTCCGGCCCCGCCCCTCCAGCAGCACGGGGCGGGGCCGGAGTTTCCGTTCCCCGTCGGCTTGGAAAGATCCCGCCATGACGACACCGAGCCCCACCGCCCGCTGGCGGAAGAGCAGTTACAGCAACGGCAACGGCGGCGAGTGCATCGAGGTGGACGATGCCAACCCCGGCCACGTCCGCGACTCCAAGGACCCGAGCGGCCCCGTCCTCCGCTTCGCACCCACCACCTGGGCGAGCTTCGTCTCCGCCACCGTCGCGGGCGAGTTCGGGGCCGGCTGAGTTGCGGCGTCCGGGGCGCGCCCCTCGGGTCCGCGGGGTACGCCCCTTGCCCTCCGGTGCTCCCTCTCGGGGGGATCGGGGCTCCCGTAGGATCGAGGGGACGCCCCTTCTGGTACGGGAGGATGACCGCATGACGGAACGCAAGCCCCCCGGTGTGACGTTCGAGAGCTGGGTCGACCGGCAGATCCGGGAGGCCGCCGAGCGCGGCGCGTTCGACGACCTGCCCGGTGCCGGGCAGCCGCTGGCCCACGATGGCGAGCCGTACCACGAGATGTGGTGGATCCGGGAGAAGATGGAGCGCGAGGGCCTCTCCTACCTCCCGCCGTCGCTCGCGTTGCGGGCCGAGCTCCGGGAGGCGCTGGACACCGCGCGGCTGGCCCCGACCGAACCGTTGCTGCGCAGCCGTCTCGCCGAGGCCAACGCCCGGATCGAGGCCGCACTGCGCCGCCCGGTCGAGGGCCCGCCGCTGGGGATCGCCCCGGTGGACGTGGAGACGGTCGTCGCGGAGTGGCGCAGCTCCCGCTCCTGAGCAGTTCGCGCCCCTGAGCAGTTCCCCCCTCCCGACCTGGTCGCGGCGGTGATCCCGGCCGGGGTGTTCCAGATCGCGCTGGGCGCACTGCCGTCCTCACCGCCGGTGCCGGGCCTGCTGGACGTGCTGTCCACCCTCGGCACCCTGACCACCGTCGCCCCGGCCACCCTGCGTCGCCTCCCGGCCGGGGAACTCGCCACCGCCCACTGCCCCCCCCTGCGGGCCGTCCGGCCGTCCGACTCTCTGCGGCCGCGGCTACGGCTGCAGGAGCCGGTCGAGGTGGTGGTCGAGGACGCGGGCGGCGGCCTCCGGTGTGCGGTGGCCGAGGGCGACGTCCACGCCGAGGGCGGTGGCGAGCGACCAGCAGATGTCGGCGTCCAGGTGTTCGTCCCCGCGGGGTGCGCCGCCGCGTTCCTGCCGGGCCGCGGCGAGGAGTCCGGCCGTGAGGGCGAGCAGTTCGTCGTCGCCCGGGGCCAGGACTCCGGCCATCGTGGGGTCGGAGACGGCCCGGCCCGCGACCGCCAGGGAGAACCGCATGAGCCGGCGGCTCTGCTGGTCGGGGCCGATCAGGGCGTGCAGGCAGGCGCGGAGCACGGTCTCCGGGTCCGTCGTGCCGGCCGCCGCGACCGCGTGCTCGATGTTCGCGTTCACCGCCAGGACGGCCTGGTCGAGGGCGTCGCGGACCAGGGTCTGCATCGAGGGGTAGTAGTGCTGCACCTGCCCCATCGAGACGCCCGCCTCGTCGGCCACCTTGCGCAGGGTCACCTCTTCGATGCCGCCCCGCACCGCCAGCGCCCAGACGGCCTCCACCAGGCGTCTCCGGCGCTGCTCGTGGTCGACGATCTTCGGCACGGTGTCTCCTTCCCGCCTCCCCCGCCGTTTGCCATGCAAGTGCATTGCGAACCGGGTCCCGCTCCATTACAGTGCAAGTGCATGGTAATAGCCCGGCCGGCCGTTCGGGCCCAGTGAGCCCGATCCCGGCAGGCCCAGCACGGCAGGCTCCAGCACAGCGAAACCCCGGGAGGCGGTCACGGTGAAGTACGACATCTTTCAGGGCCTCGGCATGGTCCTGCTCGTCCTCGGCGCCCAGGGCGCGATCCGCCAGCTCGTCGACCACGCCGACGCCGGGCTGCTCGGCTGGCTGCCGGGCGGGTTCGCGGCCGGCCTCACCGTCCACGTCCTCGCCGCCGTGGCGGGCGCGGTGCTGGCGGGCTGGGCCCACGGCGCGGCGAAGGCCGCCAAGCACGAGGACTGACGGTCCGACAGGCGGGTAGGGTGGCGGGCGTGGTGAGTCCCGAGTCGGACGAGGTGGGGGCTTTCGGTCACGCCGTCAGCCCCCGGAAGTCCTGAACCCCCGCTGAGCACGGACCGCGCACGACCGCGCGGCGCTCGACGGTGCCCGCACAGAGGTCCGGGCAGAGGTCCGGACCGAAGTCCGGGCAGGGATCCGAGGTGATCCGATCCCCGGGGGTCGGCGGCGGTGACGAGATGACGCCCCTTTCCGTTTCTCGTTCGCCCCGGAGTCACCTTCGATGCCTCTCGCCCTGTACTTGCTCGCCCTGGCCGTGTTCGCCATGGGCACTTCGGAGTTCATGCCGGCCGGCCTGCTGCCGGACCTCGCCGCCGATCTCGACGTGCCGGTCGGGACGGCGGGCGCGCTCGCGTCCGCCTTCGCGCTGGGCATGGCGGCGGGTGCGCCGCTGATGGCGGCGTGGGCCCGCCGGTGGCCGCGCCGGGCCGGACTGTTCGGGTTCGTGGCGGTGTTCGCGGCGGCGCACGCGGTCGGCGCGCTGACCGGCTCGTTCGCGGTGCTGTTCGCCACCCGGGTGGTGGCGGCGCTGGCGAACGCCGGTTTCCTGGCGCTGGCGGTGGCGACCGCGGCCGCGCTGGTCGCCCCCGACCGGAAGGGCCGGGCGCTGGGGGTGCTGCTGTCGGGGACGACGGCGGCGACCGTCGCGGGCGTGCCGGCGGGGGCACTGCTGGGCCAACTGCTGGACTGGCGGGCCGCGTTCTGGGCGGTGGCGGTGCTCTGCGCACCGGCGGCGGTCGGGGTGCTGCTGGGCGTCCCGGCCGACCCGGGCGGCTCGCCCGCCCCGGCGCTGCGCGTCGAACTGGCACAACTCGCCCGCCCCCGGCTCCGGTTGGCGCTGCTGCTGGCGGCGCTGGTGAACGCGGCGACGTTCGGCGCGTTCACCTTCCTCGCCCCGGTGGTCACCGGCCCGGCGGGGCTGGGGCGCGGCTGGGTGCCGGTGGTGCTGGTGCTGTTCGGCGCGGGCGCCTTCTTCGGGGTGACCGCGGCCGGGCGGCTAGCCGACACCCGGCCCCACCAACTCCTCGCCCTCGGTGGCCCGTTGCTGCTGCTCGGCTGGCCCGCGCTCGCCCTCGGCGCGGGGCACCCGGCCGTCCTGCTGCCCCTGGTTCTGCTGCTGGGCGCCCTGTCCTTCGCGGTCGGCACCACCCTGATCGCCCGGGCCCTCTACGAGGGCGCGGGCGCCCCGACCATGGCGGGCTCGTACGCGACGGCGGCCCTGAACCTCGGCGCCGCCACCGGCCCGCTGCTCGCCGCCGCCACCCTCCCACCGGCGACCGGCCCCTTCCTCGCGGCCACCGCGCTGACCGCCCTGGCCGTCCTGATCTGCACCGCCGCCCGGTCCCGCCTCCGCCCCCGCGACTGACGCCCCCGCGCCCCGCCCGGCGCGGCCCAGCCCGGCTCGCCCCGCCCCCTCCCCTCCCGTCCTGCTACTTCAACCCGCCGCTGCTCTGCAGGAGTTGGCCGTTGACCCACTGGCCCTGCGGCGAGCAGAGGAAGTCGATCAGGTGCGCGGCGTCCTGCGGGGTGCCGAGCCGGGCCAGCGGGGTGTAGCCGATCATGTCGGCCCGGTGCTGCTCGCTCATCCAGCCGGTGTCGGTCGGGCCGGGGTCGACCGCGTTGGCCGTCACGCCGAGGTGGGCGAGCTCGCGGGCGGCGGCGCGGGTGATCCGGTCGAGGGCGCCCTTGCTGGCCCCGTAGGGGAGGTTGCCGACGGTGTGGTCGCTGGTCAGGGCGACGATCCGGCCGGTGCCGAACGCGCCGGTGAAGCGCAGGCCGAACTCGCGGATCAGCAGCCAGCTCGCCCGGGCGTTGACCGCGAAGTGCCGGTCGAAGCTCTCCACCGTGGTCTCCAGCAGGCCGGAGTCGACCGACTCGGCGTGGCTCAGCACCAGCGCGGTGACGGGGCCGAGCCCGGCCTCCACCTGGTCGAACAGCCGGGCGGGCGCCTCCGGGTCGGCCAGGTCGGCCGACACCGCGAGGTGCCGCGCGCCGCGCGCACCGAGCGCCGCGCCGACGGCCTCCACCGCCCCGCCCTCCACGCCCCAGGGCATCCGGGTGTCGTACGGCGTCCAGTAGCTGTAGGCGATGTCCCACCCGGAGGCGGCCAGCCGCTCGGCGACGGCGGCCCCGATCCCGACCGTCCGGCCGACGCCGGTGACCAGCGCAACGGGGCGCCCTGACTCTACGGACTCTACGGACTTCACAGATTCCACGGCCCGGGATCCTGACAGTTCGTCAACCCGCCTGACAAACCGTTTTCGAGCACCCGCGCCCCGCCCGCCCCTGCTCCCCCGCTCCGCCCCTACTCCCCGGCCGCGTGCAGCACCGCCCGGACCGGCCCGTCGGGGTGCACGGTGAGCCCGTAGCCGGCCCCGGCGGGGGCCTCCCGGACCTCGGCCCGGAACGCGGGCAGCACCTCCTCCAGCAGCATCGCCATCTCCCGGACGGCGAACTGCGCGCCCAGGCAGGCCCGCGGCCCGAGCCCGAACGGAAGGTACGCGCCGGGCGCGGGGCGCCGCTCGGCGTCCAGGAAGCGCTGCGGCCGGAACTCCTCCGGGTCCGGCCACAGTTCGGGGTCGCGGTGCGTCAGGTACGGGGAGAGCAGCACCGTCGTCCCGGCCACGATCGGGATGCCGTCCAGCGTGTCCGGTGCGGCCGCGTAGCGCGGCATCAGCCAGGCGACGGGGTACAGCCGCAGCGTCTCGTCGATCAGCGCCCGGATCGCGGCGGACCGTTCGGCCGAGCCGGCCGGCCCGGCGGCCAGCACCAGGTCCCGCTGCTCGGGGTGCGCGTCCAGCAGCAGGAACAGCCAGCTGAGCGCGGTGGCGGTGGTCTCGTACCCGGCCACCACCACCGTCATCAGCTCGTCACGCACCAACCGCTCGGTGTATTCCGGGAGTTCGGCCGCAGCCTGGAGCAGCACCCGGACCACCCCGGGCTGTTCGTCCGTCTCCCCGGCCAGCGTGATCGCCCGCTCGGCGACCCGGTCGACGTGTTCGTTGGCCTCCCGGAAGTCGATGGCGGTGTCACCGGTCGCGGGGGCGAACGCCGGGATCGCGGCGAAGCTGTCCCCGGCGGAGACCAGCCGCCGGTGGGTCTCCGGGTCCAGCGGGTGGGCGGTGAGCGAGCGCCAGATCACGTCCAGCGAGAAGTACCGCAGGTCGGCGTCGATCTCCCGCACCTCCCCCGCCGCGGCCGCCGCCCGCCAGCGCTCGGCGACGGCCGCCACCGCGGCCCGGATCTGCGGCTCGTACACCTTGATGCCGCGTCCGGTGAACTGCGACTGCAGCAACTTGCGCTGCCGCCGCCACTGTTCGCCGGCCGCGCACAGCAGCCCTTCCCCCAGCAGCGGCTTGAGTCGGTGGCCGCGCTTCACGTACGTGTCGGGGCTCTTCGCCAGCACCTGCTGCACCTGGCTCGCCCCGGTCACCAGCACGACCTGCCGGTCCCCGAGCCGGAAGCCCGCCACCGGCCCCAACTCCCGTGCCTCGCCGAGCAGATCGACCACCCGCCCGCCGCCGCTGCGCCAGCGGGCGAACGCCCCGGCGTCGAGTTCGGGAAGGACACTGTGGGCGGCCGTGGCCAAGGCGACTCTCCTACCGGGCGGAACTGCACCGTACGGACACCGACCACCCTAACGACAGAACCCGCCGCCCGGGCCCGAAGACCCTCGAAAGAGGACGTTCAGAGCCGGTAGCTGAGCGAGTAGGGGAAGGACGCCTGCCCGGTGCGACAGGTGTACTCGCCGGTGCCGGTGAGCCCCGCCAGGCCCTCGGTGCCGCTGCCCGGGACGACGGTGAAGGTGCAGTGGATGGTGCCGTCCTCGGCGAAGGTGCCGCGCTGTTCGAGGACGAAGCTGCCCTGGCGGCCGTCGATGCTGCCGGTGACCAGCTCCATTCCGGTGAACACCCCGGCGTGGCCGACCGTGTAGGCGATGCTGTAGTCGCAGGCGGTGCCGGCGGCCTCGATGCCGCCGGAGAAGGTGTTGACCACCGAGGCGTGCGCGGTGCGCGGGCCCGCTCCGCTCGAACCCGCCTCCTTCTCCTCCCAGTTGGCGAAGCTGATGCTGCCGCTGGTGGTGACCGCCTCGGCGGCAACAGCGGTGCCGGTGGTGATGCCGGTGCCGGTGCCGGTGGTGATGTCGGTGCGTGCGGTCATGGCGCCGTCCTTCCGTCCGGTGCGCGGCGGGTCCGCGCAGCGAGGGGCCGCGGCCGCGCCCTCCCGGGCGGGCCGTACTGCCAACACTGACGGCTATACCTGCCATCTTCTGTCAGGTATTCCGGTGGATCTGCGCGATGATGGCGGGGTGCGCGCCGACCGTCTGCTCTCCCTGCTCCTGCTGCTCCAGAACCGGGGGCTGTGCACGGCCGCCGAACTCGCCGCGGCCCTCGAGGTTTCGGTCCGCACCGTGCACCGGGACGTGGAGGCGCTGGGCGCGGCGGGCGTGCCCGTCCTCGCCGAGCGCGGCCGGACCGGCGGCTACCGGCTGGTGGACGGCTACCGCACCCGGCTCACCGGACTGACCGGGGACGAGGCGGGTGCGCTGTTCCTGGCCGGGGTGCCGGACGCGGCGAAGGAACTGGGGCTGGGTGCGGTGCTGGCCACCGCCCAGCTGAAGGTGCAGGCCGCGCTGCCTACCGAACTAGCCGATCGCACCCGGCAGTTGCAGGACCGCTTCCATCTCGACCCGGCCTCCTGGTTCCGGGACGCGGACCCGGTGCCGGAACTGGCCCGGGTCGCCGAAGCCGTCTGGGAACAGCGGGTGCTGCGCGTGCACTACCGGCGCTGGCGCGGCGAGGTGCACCGCGAACTCCGGCCGCTGGGACTGGTGTTGAAGAGCGGCATCTGGTACCTCGTGGCCCTCCCTGCCCCTTCCTCCCCCGCTTCTCCCTCTTCAGCTTCCCCCTCCCCCGCTCCGCCCTCCCTCCGCACCTACCGGGTCTCCCGCATCCTGTCCGCCGAGGTCGCCGCCGAGCCCTTCGAGCGCCCGCGGGACTTCGACCTGGCCGCCCACTGGGCGTCCGTCACCCGCGAGTTGGCGGGCATGCTGCACCAGGACACGGCCACCGTCCGGGTCTCCCCGCGCGCACTGGGCCTGCTGCCGGTCCAGTTCGGCCGCTCCGGCGCCGACGCCGCCCGGAGCGCGGGCCCGCCCGACGAGGAGGGCTGGACGGTGGTCGAACTCCCCGTCGAGTCCACCCCGGTGGCCGTCTCCGACCTGCTGCGCCTCGGCCCGGACGCGGAGGTGCTGGCCCCGCCCGCGCTGCGCCGCGCCGTCGCCGACGCGGTCGCCGCCCTGGCCCGCCGCTACGCCGGGACGGTCTGACCCGCCGCTACACCGGGACGTCCTGACCTGCCGCCTCCTCCCGCGTCCCGAGCACCCCGTCCAGCAGGGCGTGCAGCCGTTCCTCCCCCAACTGCGGGTTGGCGGCGGCCCCTTCGCGCAGTTCGGGGTCGGCGAGCAGTTCGGTGACCCGTTCCGGGCGCAGTCGCGGGTTGGTGGCGGCGGCCAGCCGGACGAGGTGGTGCGGGTCGGCCAGCAGTTCCTCCGGGTCTCCGTCGAACTCCGGGTCGGCGGCGGCGAGTTCGCGCACCTCGGGGTCGGGGTGGCGGGCGAGTCCGAGCGGCAGTCCGGTCCGCGGGAAGTCGGGGCGCAGCCGGAGGCGCTTGCGGTGCTCGGGGTGTTGCAGATGGGTCTCCAGCAGCAGGGCGGGCGGGGCGCCGAGGTGGTACAGGGCGAGCAGATGGCGCACCTCCGGGTCCTCGTCCTGCGCGAGTTGACGGACCGTCAGCTCGTCGAGGTGCGGGCAGGTGGCGGCGGCGCGGCGCAGCAGCGGGAGCGGGGAGCGGGCGCAGGCGTGATACCAGTCGGGGTCGGGCGGGTCGATGGGCTCGTCGACGATCCCGTAGTCGATCCGCCGGAACCGTTCGGGGGTCGGGCGGGGGTCGACCTCGTCGAGGACCTGGCTGCGGGCGGGGTCGCGCGGGGCGGGGTCGGCGGCGGCGCGGGCGGCGACCCCGGGGTCGGGGTCGGCGGCGAGGGTGTCGATCAGGGCGGGGGTGAGGGCGGGGTGTCCGGCCAGGCGGTGGCGGACGTCGGGGTCCGGGTCGGTGGAGAGGTCGGCCATCAGGTCGGGGGTGAGCGCGGGGTGACGGGCGATCAGGCGCCGGACCTCCGGGTCGGGGTCGGCGGCGAGGGTGCGGACGGCGTCGGGCGGCAGGTGCCGGTTGCGGGCGAGCGCGCTCAGGTAGTCGCGGGCTGCGAGTGCGTCGGCGAGCAGGTCGGGCGGCAGCAGGCGGATCTGGTAGAGGCCCTGGAGCGTGCGCGGGACGGCGTCGACCAGTTCCTCCGGCGCCAGGAGGGTCGGCGTGGCCACCCGTCGGGCTTCGGCGCGGACGTCCGGGTCGGGGTCGGCGAGCAGTGCGGCGCGCCGGTCCGGGGGCAGGGCGCCGATGAACTGGCAGGCCTGGCGGCGCAGTTCGGGTTCGGGGTGCTGGGCCATCCGGCGGCGGAAGGCGCTGCGGAGCACACCGAGCGAGTACAGCTCGCCGAGGATCTCGTTGCGGGTGAGGAACTCCGTCTCGCGCGGCCAGGTGCCGAGCAGCATCAGTTCCATCGCGGCGTCGGGCAGCGGGGTGGGGCGCAGCCGGGCGCCGGGGCCGGTGGCGGCCTGGCAGGCGACCAGGTCGGCGGGGTCGCGGACCAGCCGCAGGCAGTGGGCGTCGGAGAGCCAAGGGTTGGCGGCGACCGCGCTGCGGACGCGGCGTTCGGGGTGGTCGAGCGCGGTGTCGACGAAGTCGGCGGGCAGCGGTCGGCGGCCGAACATCCTCCAGGCGGGTCCGGCGGCGGGGGCGAGCAGCCGGGTGAGGACCGCGGTACCGGCGTTGGGGTTGGCGGCGATGCCGCGCAGCAGGGTGGTGTGCGGTTCTCCCGGCGCGGTCGGGGAGGCCGGGGAGATCGGCACGGTCAGCGCGGTCGGGGAGATCGGCGCGGTCGGGGAAATCGGAGAGATCGGCGCGGTCGGGTCGGTCACCGCGTCATGGTGGCACGGTGCCGCCGGCCGCAGGCCCGATATTCGGGTGCCGGTCGCCGGGCGGGCGGCTACGGTGGCGGGCATGAAGCGCGCTGCGATGCTGACGACGACGCCGGAGAGTGTCCCGGCGCGCTGACCGCTGTGTGCGAGCCCCGGGGCCGAGTGCTCCGGGGCTTTCGCGTGCGCGCACGCCCCCCACGGCACTCGTCCCCTCGCCTTCCCCTCCGAGGAGACCACCGTGTCCGACCGCATCACCCCCGCCGCCCCCTCTTCTCCCGACTCTCCCGACTCTCCCGACTCTCCCGCCGTCGACCACCGCCGGCTCGGCCGCGAGCTGGGCCTGTTCGACACCGATCCGCTGATCGGCTCCGGCCTGCCGTACTGGCTGCCGGACGGCGCCGTGGTGCGCCAGAGCCTGGAGGACTTCGTCCGCGCCCTGGAGCGGCGGGCGGGCTACCGGCACGTGTACTCGCCGGTGCTGGGCAAGCGCGAGCTGTACGAGCTCTCGGGGCACTGGGCGCACTACCGGGAGGACATGTTCCCGCCGTTGGAGATGGGCCCCGGCGAGGAGCTGGTGCTCCGCCCGAGCCTGTGTCCGCACCACGCGCTGCTGTTCCGTTCCCGCTCCCGCAGCTACCGCGAACTGCCGCTGCGGATAGCCGAGTTGGGCGACATGTACCGTTCCGAGCGGTCGGGCGTGCTGGGCGGGCTGACCAGGGTGCGGGCGATCCGGCTGAACGACGCGCACGTGTTCTGCACCCTGGAGCAGGCGGCGGCGGAGGTGCGCGGCGCGCTGGAGCTGATCGCGGCGGCGTACCGGGCGATGGGCGTGGTCCCGTCCCGCTACCGGCTGTCGCTGCCGGGGCCGGGCGGCAAGTACGTGGCGCGCCCGGAGCTGTGGGAGCGGGCGACCGCGATCCTGGTGCGGGTGCTGGCGGAGCTGGGCGTGCCGTACGAGGAGGGGGTCGGCGAGGCGGCCTTCTACGGGCCGAAGATCGACGTGCAGGTGGTGGACGCGGCGGGGCGGGAGTCGACCCTGTCCACCGTGCAGGTCGACTTCCACCAGCCGGAGCGGTTCGACCTGCGGTACGTCGGGGCGGACGGGGCGCGGCACCGGCCGGTGATGGTGCACCGGTCGGTGGTGGGCAGCGTGGAGCGGGCGGTGGCGCACCTGATCGAGCGGCACGGCGGGGCGTTCCCGGCCTGGCTGGCGCCGGTGCAGCTGGCAGTGCTGCCGCTGGGCCCGGAGCAGGCGGACGCGGCGGCCGCGCTGGCGTCCCGCTGCCTGGAGCTGGACCTGCGGGCCGAGGTGCTGGGCGCGGAGCGCGGTTCGCTGGGGGCCCGGGTGCGGGCGGCGCGGCTGGCCCCGTACCAGGTGGTGCTGGGCCCCCGGGAGGCCGCCGACGGCAGTCTGTCCCTCCGGCTGCGGGACGGGCGGCGGCTCGGTCCGCGTCCGGCCGACGAGGTGCTCTCCGACCTCGCTGAACGGGTGCGGGCGCACAGCGTCGAACTGTGGTGAGCGCCACCCGGGCCGCGTGACCCTCCCCACCCCCGGCCGTCCGCGGCGCCTCCCCGTTCCCTCCCCCGAACCCCCCGCCGCCCGTGCCCCACCCGCCCCACGCCCCTTTTATCCAGGGCTTATTCACAGATCGGGTGCGCGCGGCGGGGGCTGTTCGGCCCTCGTCGCCGGGACCTTCGGCGTGCCATACTCCAACACCATGACCGGCATTCACGCGACCAAGGCCCTGCGGGGCGCGGTGTTCACCGCGCTCGCCGTGCCGCTGGCCGCGTTCGGCCAGGTGGCGATCACCGGGCGTGCCCTGCCGCTCACCCTGGTCGCGGCGGCGAGCGTCGCGGTCTTCCTGCTGGCGGTGGTCCTCGACGGGGCGCGCCGCCGTTTCCTGCTGCTGTCCTCCGTGCTGGTGCCGGTGGAGCTGCTGCTGAACACCGCGTTCAACCTCGGCCAGGACGCCTGTGCGCGCCCCGCCCGGGGCGTGGACCTGCTGGTCTGCGGCGGCGACTCGGTGGGCGGCTCGGAGCTGTTCGCGCAGTGGACGCACAACTCGGCGGGCCTGCTGCGCCTGCTGGTGCTGGCCGTGCACCTGGCGCTGGCGCTGGCCGCCGCGGCCTGGCTGCGGCTGGCGGACGCCGCGATCTCCGGCGTCGCCGAGGCGCTGGACGCGCTGGCCCGGCTGCTGCCCGCACCGTGGCGCACGCTGCTGCTGGCCGTCCGCCCGGGCTGCCCGGCCGCGCTGCTGCCGTCCCCGGGTACCGAACCCGCCGCCCGCAGCCCGCAGGTCTTCGCCCTCTCCCCCGCTCCGCGTCGCGGTCCCCCGCAGCCGGCCTTCGCCAGCTGACGGACCGTCACCCGGACGCGTTCCGTCCCGGCCGCCCACCGAGGCGCGCCCTCCCCCTTTCTTTCACCCGCGCCCCGCCGCGCCCTGCTCCGGCACGGGCCGCGTCGCGCCGCCGACGGGTGCCGAGGAGACGACGGATCACCATGACCACCGCCCCGAAGAACCAGCAGAACCAGAAGAGCCAGAAGAACCCGCAGAACCGGCAGAACCCGCAGTCCACCGCCCGCGAGCGCCTCAAGCAGGCCCAGCAGGCCGAGGCCCGGACCGCCAAGCGCCGCCGCGGCCTGACCATCGGCGTGTCGATCGCCGCCGCCGTCGCCGTGCTCGCCGGCGGCACCGCCCTCGCCGTCGCCGGCGCCTCGAAGGACGACGGCACCGCGACGGCCTCCGCCGTCGCCCCGGCCAACACCAGCCCCGCCGACGACACCGTGGTCGTCTACGGCAAGGCCGACGCCCCGCACACCCTGTCCGTGTACGAGGACTTCCGCTGCCCGGTCTGCCAGGCGTTCGAGACCTCGGCCGGCAAGACCGTCCAGCAGCTCGCCGACCAGGGCGACTACAAGATCGAGTACCACCTGGCCACGTTCCTGGACGGCAACCTGGGCGGCAAGGGCTCCAGGACCGCGCTGGCCGCGGCGGGCGCGGCGCTCAACGAGGGCGTCGACAAGTTCAAGGCGTTCCACGACGTGCTGTACGCCAACCAGCCCGCCGAGAGCGAGGACGGCTTCGGCGACGTCAACCACCTCCTCGACCTCGCCGGGCAGGTCCCCGGCCTGAAGACCGAGGCGTTCACCAAGGCCGTCACCGACGGCACCTACAAGGGCTGGGCCGCCAAGGTCTCCACCGCCTTCAACAAGAGCGGCGTCTCCGGCACCCCCACCGTCAAGCTCGACGGCAAGCAGCTCGCCGTGATCGGCCAGGACGGCAAGCCGCTCACCGGCGACCAGTTCACCGCCCTGGTCAAGCAGACCATCGGCGGGTGACCCGATGACCACCGCCCCCACCACCACGCCCCGGGGCCCGGTCGGCGCCTCCCGCGGCTACGCCTGGCTCCTGCTGATCGGCGGCCTGATCGGCCTGGCCGCCTCTGCCGTGCTCACCCTCGACAAGCTCAGGCTGCTGGAGAACCCGGCCTACCAGCCCAGCTGCAACATCAACCCGATCATCAGCTGCGGTTCCGTCATGCGCACCGCCCAGGCCTCGGCCTTCGGCTTCCCCAACCCGCTGATCGGCCTGGCCGCCTTCGGCGCCCTCGCCGCCGTCGGCGCGGGCCTGCTCGCCGGAGCCGCCCACCGCCGCTGGTTCTGGCTCTCCCTCCAGGCCGGCACCCTCCTCGGCCTCGGTTTCGTCGCCTGGCTCATCGACCAGACCCTCTACGAGATCGGCGCCCTCTGCCCCTACTGCATGGTGGTGTGGGCCGTGGTCATCACCACCTTCTGGTACACCACCCTCCACAACCTCCGCACCGGAGTCCTCCCCGCCCCCGCCCTCCTCCGCCGCCTGGCCGCCCTCCGCTTCCAGTGGCTCGTCCCCACCGCCGCCTACTTCGTCATCGCCCTCCTGATCCTCAACCGCTTCTGGTACTACTGGCAGACCCTCCTCTGACC